>JAUYEI010000002.1 GCA_030691385.1 Azonexus sp. | reverse complement strand
ACGCTTCTTTGACGGACTGGGGTTGGTTTCGTTGCTGGATACTCAGCGACGCTTCCAGCATGTTTGATGAACCGCCGGATGCGGAACCGCATGTACGGTGGTGTGAGAGGGCGACGGGGGTAAGCCCGTCGCCTACTCGATGCTGATGGTGGCAGCCCATTGCCACGGTCAACCGGAAAAAACGGCCAAAATTGAAATGTTTGGCGGCGGGGCCGTTTCGCCTCAAATAACCCGTGTTCCTTGTCAGTTACCGAAAACCGCCACCCATAGCTGGCGGACCGCGGCGATATGTTTTTCGACCTCCTCGCGCGGAATCGGTGCCTTGGGAAAGGCCGACAGCCGCTTGGCGTGTTGTAGCCGGCGGTATTCACGGTAGGCGTTGCCGGCCGCTTCGGCCTGTTGCGGATCGATCAGGCCCAGTTCACCGGCCATGCGCAGCAGGGCGATGTTGCCGAGGTTGCCGGTCAGGCTGGCGTGCTGGTGTGAATGGCCGAGGATCAGGGTCTGGACGATGAACTCGACGTCGATGATGCCGCCCGGGTCGTGCTTGAGTCCAAACTCGGTTTCGCTTTTCGAGCCATGCGCGTCAATCATCTTGAGCCGCATGGTGACGACGTCTTCCCTCAGCTTGGCGAGGTCGCGTGGCAGACGCAGGATTTCGCAGCGGATTTCCTCGAAACGCTGACCGACGGCCGGATCGCCGGCGCAGAAGCGGGCGCGGGTCAGGGCCTGGTGTTCCCAGGTCCAGGCGTTCTTGAGTTCGTAATCGCGGAAGGAGTCGACCGACACGGCAAGCAGGCCGGAATCGCCATTCGGGCGCAGGCGCAGGTCGGTTTCGAACAGGATGCCGGCCGGCGTCTGGCTCGATAGCCAGGAATTGAGGCGCTGGCCGAGGCGGGTGTAGTTTTCCGGGGCATCCTGATCGTCGTCGTCATAGAGGTAAACGAGGTCGAGATCGGAGGCGTAGCCGAGTTCCTTGCCGCCCATCTTGCCGTAGCCGATGACGGCAAATTTCGGCGTGGCGCAATGGCGGTTCCGGATCTTGGCCCAGACCAGCGGCAGGGTTTCCTGGACGATGGTGTCGGCCAGTTCGGTCAGGTGGTCGGACAGCCGTTCGATGGTCTGCAGGCCGGCCAGATCCTGGGCCAGCAGCCGGAAAACCTGGGCGTGGTGCATTTCGCGCAGGATGTCCATCTCGCGCTCGGTGTCGTCGGCGTGCTGGCTCAGGTTGTCGCGCAGGATTTCGCGGAAGCCGGTCCAGTCGGTAGCGATCTCGTAGAGGCGCGGGTCGAGCAGTTCGTCGAGGAGCAGTGGGTGGCGGTTCAGGTAATCGGCCGCCCAGTTCGAGGCGCACATCATGTCGGCGACGCGGCGCAGCGCCATTGGGTATTGCTGCAACAGCGCCAGGTAGGCGCCACGGCGGGCGATGCCTTCGAGGAAGTTGAGGCCGCGGGCCAGCGTCGTGTCGGGGGCGGGCGTCGCGCCGGCCGCCTCGATCAGGCGCGGGCCGACGGCGTCGAGGCGGGCCCGGTTGGTCGCCGGTAGTTGCAGGTAGCGGCTGGCGGCGCGCAGTTCGGCCAGGCGGGCGATGGCCTCCTTGGGATGACGGTAGCCGAGGTTGCCGAAGGCTTCGATCGCCGTGTCTTCATCGAGCTGGCCTTGCCAGAGGCCGGTCAGCGGGTGCTCGCCGGCTTCCGGGTCGGAGAAGATGGCGCCGAAGTGCCGGCTGACCTTGTCGCGGTGTTGGTCGAGCCTGTCCAGCATGGCCGGCCAGTCGGCGAATTCCATGCTGACGGCCATATTTTGCCGATTTTCGGCGTCGACCGGCAGCATGTGCGTCTGCTTGTCCTCGACGTATTGCAGCCGATGTTCAAGGCGGCGCAGGAAGACGTAGGCCTCGCGCAATTCCTGCTCGGTTTCGGCCGGGATCAGCTTGCGGTCGACGAGCAGCTTGAGGACGGAAAGCGTCGGCCGGATCTGCAGTGCCGAATCGCGGCCGCCGCGGATGAGCTGGAAAACCTGGGCCATGAACTCGATTTCGCGGATGCCGCCGGGGCCGAGCTTGACGTGGTCGGCCATGTCCTTGCGCGCCACTTCGCGGCTGATCTGGGCGTGCAGGTCGCGCATGGCGTTGATGGCGCCGAAATCGAGATATTTGCGGAAGACGAAGGGCCGGGCGATTTTCTGCATGGCCGTCACCCAGCCCGGCTGCAGGTTCTCGCCGGCATTCATGGTGCGGCCCTTGATCCAGGCGTAGCGCTCCCATTCGCGGCCCTGGGTGATGAAATAATTTTCCAGCGCATCGAGCGAACAGACCAGCGGGCCGGAGTCGCCGTTCGGGCGCAGGCGCATGTCGACGCGGAAAACCTGGCCATCGGCCGTCAAATCGCCGAGGGCGCCGATGATGCGCTTGCCGAGGCGGGTGAAGAAATCGAAGTTCTCGATGCTTTTCGGGCCGGCCGTGTCGCCGTCTTCGGGGTAGATGAAAATGTAATCGACGTCGGACGATACGTTGAGTTCGCGCCCGCCCAGCTTGCCCATGCCGATGATCAGCAGGCGCTGCGGCTGGCCGGCCTTGTCGAGCGGTTCGCCGTAGGTGGCGACGAGCTGGCGGTGATAGTGCCCGAGCGCGAAGTTGGTCGTCACGTCGGCGAGCAGGGTCATGCATTCGACGATCTCGGCCAGCGGCGCCAGGCCGCCCAGGTCGCGCAAAACCAGGTGGGCCATGGCGCGATGGCGCAGGCGGCGGAGGGCGGACTTGACGGCATCGTCGTCGGCAAACGCCTGCTGCAGCGGCGCCAGCAGCATGGCCTCGGAGAGCGGCTGCTGCCAGGTGGCGAGCAGTTCGGGAATCAGTTCCGGGTGCGCCTGCAGCAGATTGGCGAGATAACGGCTGTGGTGTACAGCCGCTTGCCAGCGGGGGTCGAGGGTGGTGTCCATGATGGTCCGTCGGCAGCTTGGCCGAAAAGGTAGAATGTCGTTTTTATCCAGTACCCGATTGTAGTGATCAATTCCCCCCTCTGGCAAAGCGGTTTGACGCGTGAGTGAGCCGCTGCAGCGAAACTCGCCGGTGATCCCGCCCGATGTGCGCGTTGCGCTGTATCACCGCCTGCATTGGCTGTGGCCGGTGCTCGCCAGTCGCACCATCCGTGTGCTGGGCTGGGGGCTGTTCGCCGCCTGGCTGGCTTTTGTCATCCTCGTGCTGGCCTTGCGCTACGCGGTGTTGCCCCAGATCAGCCAATATCAGGACGAGATCGAGCAGGCGGCGACGCGCGCCGTCGGGCAGCCGGTCAGGATCGGTCGGATCGAGGCGCGCTGGCAGGGACTCAATCCCGACCTGGTGCTCAATGACGTGGTGATCGCCGACCGTCAGGGGGCGCCGGCTTTCTCGCTGACCCGTGTCGAAGGCGTGCTGTCGTGGCAGACCTTGTGGCGCCTGCGGCCGACGCTGGTCCTGCTTGCTTTCGATGGTCCGGTGCTGCACGTCCGGCGCGACACCAATGGCAAGATCACCGTGGCCGGCGTCGATACCGAGGGCGAGAGCGACCCGGCCTTTGCCGAGTGGGTGCTCGAACAGAAGCGCATTCGCATCCGCGATGCGACGATTGTCTGGGACGACCGCCTGCGCAAGGCGCCGCCCCTGGTCCTCGAAGACTTGCAGTTTGCGCTCGACAACAGCGGTCGTCGCCATCGTTTCGGCCTGTCGGCAGCGCCGCCTGATGAACTGGCGGCCCGCGTCGATATTCGCGGCGAGGTGACGGGCGACCTCGGCGAGGCGCTCGAGCATTTGTCCGGGCAGATCTTTGTCGAACTCGACTACGCCGACCTGGCCGGCTGGCGGGCCTGGGTCGATTATCCGGTCAATCTGCCGCAGGGGCGCGGTGCCTTGCGCATCTGGGGTGATCTCGACGATGGCGCCGGCAAGCTGACGGCCGACGTGGCGCTCGAGGAGTTGCGCATCCGCCTTGGCCGCAAGCTGCCCGAACTTGAACTGGCCAGCATGCGCGGCCGTCTTGAAGGGCGTTACAAGGCCGATGAGTGGGCGGTGGTCGGCCACAAGGTCGAACTGCAGACGCAGGACGGCATCCGCATCGCGCCGACCGATTTCAAGGTTGAGTGGCGCCAGGCCCCCGACAGTGCTGCGGTCAACGGCAATGCCAGCGCCAGTTTCCTTGATCTGGCCGTGTTGAGTCGCCTGGCTTCCTACCTGCCGCTCGACGCGCAGAGCCGCGGCTTGCTGATCCGCCACCGGCCGCAGGGCCAGATTGCCGAATTGAAGGCGAGCTGGTCACTGGACGGCGAGACGCTCAAGCGCTACAGCCTGAAGGCCGGGTTCCGCGACATGGGTATCGAGGCCGCCGGCATGTTTCCGGGCGCCGGGGGGGTTTCGGGGACGATAGACCTGACGGAAAAGGGCGGCGACCTGAAGCTGGATTCCGGCGTGTCCAGCCTGTCCCTACCGGCCATTTTCCCCGAGCCGGACATCGCGCTCGATGTGCTGAAGGTCAAGGCGAGCTGGAAAAACTCGCCGCAAGGGACTGACATCAAGCTCGATAAACTCGAATTCGCCGGCCCCGATGCGGCAGGATCAGCGCAGGGAACCTATCGCTACACCGGCGAAGGGCCGGGCGAAATCGACCTGACGGCGAGCGTCGAACGCGGCGAGGGGACGGCGGTCTGGCGCTACATGCCGCACGCTGTCAATGCCGGTGCGCGCAACTGGATCCGGCGCGGTATCGTCGGCGGGCGCGGCTACGATGGCAAGCTCATCCTCAAGGGCAAGCTCGAGGATTTCCCGTTCCGCGACGGCAAGGGTGGCAAGTTCATCGTCACCGCCAAGGCGACCGGCGCCAAGGTCGATTACGCCGATGGCTGGCCGGTCATCGACGATATCGATGCCGACATGAGCTTCGATACGGGCATGCGGATCAAGGCCAGCAAGGGGCGCATCCTGGGTGCCTCGCTGGCCGATGTCAAAGTGGACATCCCGGATTTCGAATCGCACGAGGAAATGTTGCTGGTCCGTGGCACGGCGCTGGGGCCGACCAGCGAGTTCTTCAGGTTCATCGAGCAAAGCCCGGTGGCGGAGCAGATCGATCGCTTCACCGATGGCATGAAGGCGGTGGGCAACGGCAGCCTCAATCTCGAGCTCGATATTCCGCTGCGCCATGCGCTCGATACCAGGGTGCGCGGCGACTATCGTTTCCAGAACAATCAGCTGCAGCCGCTGGCCGGATTGCCGCCGCTGACGCAGGTCAATGGTCGCCTGCTGATAACGGAAAATACCGTCTCGGCCAAGGATATCGCCGGCCAGATTTTTGGCGGGCCGCTCAAGGTGCAGGTCAAGAGCGCCGGCGACAAGGTTGGCGTGGTGGCCACCGGCACGGCGAGTATCGGCGAAGTGAGCAAGTATTTCGGCTGGCCGCTGATCAACCATCTGAGCGGCAATGCCGCCTGGAAGGCCGACATCAATATTCGCCGGCGCAACGCCGACGTGGTCGTCGAGTCGGACCTGCTCGGCATCAGTTCGCCCTTGCCCGACCCCTTGAACAAGAACGCGACGATGCCGCTTGCCCTGCGTATCGAGCGGACGGCGCCGGATGCCCAGCGCGAGCAATACCGGATCACGCTCGGCAAGGTCGCCCAGGGCTTGATCATCCGCAAGGGCGAGAGCTGGGAGCGTGGCGTTTTCGCCGTTGGCGATGCCGAGCTGCGCCTGCCGGAAAAAGGACTGGCCGTGCGCGTGGCAACGTCGCGTATCGATGCCGATGCCTGGAAAAACTTTCTGCCCGAGGGGGCGGCCGGCGGCGCCGATGCTGGCGGTCTGGCGCTCAATGTGGTGACGCTCAAAACGCCGCAATTGCACTTGTTCGATCGCGATTTCAACCAGGTTGATGTCGCCCTGCGACCGCGCGATGGCGGCTGGCTGATCGGCCTGAATACCCGCGAGGCGGTCGGTGAGGTGTTCTGGAAGAGTGCCGGCGAGGGTTGGGTCGAGGGCAACTTCAGGCGCCTCGTGGTGCGGCAGTCGTCGGAGGTGGCCGATGGTACTTCGTCGCTGATCAATACGCTGCCCGGGATGAGTCTGTCGGTCGATGATTTCCACCTTGGCGAGAAGGCGCTGGGCCGGCTCGAACTGAGGGCGCGCAACGACAAGGGCGCCTGGCATCTCGATACGCTGAGCCTTGAGAACCCGGATGGCGCTCTCAAGGGCAAGGGGGTGTGGACGCAGGGCCTGCGCCCGCAGACGCGGCTCGATTTCGAGCTGACGGCCAGGGATGTCGGCAAGCTGCTCGGCCGTCTTGGCTACGGCGATACCGTGCGCCGCGGCAAGGCAAAAATGACCGGCGACCTGCAATGGAACGGGCCGCTGACCGGTATTCACTACCCGTCGCTGACCGGGCAACTCAATGTCGAGGCGGAAAAAGGCCAGTTCAACAAACTCGAGCCGGGCGTCGGCAAACTGCTCGGGCTCATTTCGCTGCAGTCCTTGCCGCGTCGCCTGACCCTGGATTTTCGCGATATTTTCAGCGATGGCCTGGCTTTCGACAGCATCGACGGCAAGCTGTCGATTCGCAAGGGCGTCATGCGGACCGTCGAGCCGCTGCGCATCTTCGGGCCGGCAGCGCAGGTCGAAATGCGGGGCGAAACCGATCTCAAGGCCGAAACGCAGGACATGCAGGTCGTCGTCCGGCCGGAACTCGGCGGGCTGGCGGCCGTCGGCGCGGCAGCGCTGGTCAATCCGGTGATCGGCGCGGCGGCGCTGGTCGCCAACACGGTGCTGCAAAAACCGCTCAATCGCCTGTTCAGCTACCGCTATCATGTGACCGGCACCTGGGCCGATCCGAAGGTCGACAAGGCCGGGGAATCGACGCCCGAACCCAAGCCTGAAGTCAAGCCTGAAGCAAAGTCCGAAGAAGCCAGCAACCCCGTGGAGAGCAAGCCTTGAGCAAGCAGAATTGCCGTATCGCCGCCGTGCAGATGATTTCCGGGCCGCGCGTTGCCGACAATCTGGCGACGGCCAGCCGGCTCATTGTCGAGGCGGTCGGGCAGGGCGCCCAACTCGTCGCCTTGCCTGAGTATTTCCCCATCATCGGCGCGGCCGACGCCGACCGCGTGCGGGCGCGCGAGGAGTTTGGCGCCGGGCCGATTCAGTCGTGGCTGGCCGAAACGGCGCAGCGCCACGGCATCTGGATTTTTGCCGGTTCCCTGCCGTTGACCGCCAGCAGCCCGGACAAGATGCGCAATGCCAGCCTGGTCTTCAACCCGGCCGGCGAATGCGTCGCGCGTTACGACAAGATTCACCTGTTCGGCTTCAAGAAAGGCGACGAAGCCTACGACGAAGCCGGCTTCATCGAGCCGGGCGATCAGGTTGTCGCGGTCGACACGCCGTTCGGCAAGATCGCCCTGTCGATCTGCTACGACCTGCGTTTTCCCGAATTGTACCGGGCGCTGGCGCCGGTCGATCTGATCCTCGTGCCGGCTGCCTTCACCGAAACCACGGGCAAGGCGCACTGGGAAATTTTGCTCCGGGCCCGGGCCATCGAGAACCAGTGTTATCTTCTTGCTGTCGGACAGGGCGGGCGCCATGAGAATGGCCGCATGACGCACGGTAACAGCATGATCATCGACCCGTGGGGTGAGATTCTCGACCGCAAATTGAAGGGGCCGGGCGTCGTCATCACCGACCTCGATCACCAGTGCATTGCCGACGTTCGCGAGAGCCTGCCGGCCCTCGGCCATCGGAAATTATGATTTTTGAACCGCAGAGGCGCAGAGAGGCGGAGAAATTCAAACCCTGTCCTTTCTCTGTCAAACTCTGCGCCTCCGCGTCTCTGCGGTAAAAGTTTTTCTGGAGCACCTATGATTGACAACTCGTTGGCCCAAGCCGAATCCCTGCTGCTGGCCCCCTTCTCGCTCAGCGAAGGCGACCTGTCGCGAACCTTCGGCCAGATCCTGACGCACCAGGTCGATTACGCCGATCTCTATTTCCAGTACTCGCGTTCCGAGGCATGGAGCCTCGACGAGGGCATCGTCAAGTCGGGCAGTTTCAACATCGACCAGGGCGTTGGCGTGCGCGCCATCTCGGGCGAAAAGACGGCCTTTGCCTACTCCGACGACATCAGTTCGCAGGCGCTCGGCGACGCCGCCAACGCCGTGCGGGCGATTGCCGCGGCCGGGCAGAGTTCCAGTTTTGGCCAATTTTTCCCGTCGACCGTGGCAAGGTCGCTGTACGTGCCGAACGACCCGATTGCCTCCCTGCCGGCCGAGGCCAAGGTCAAATTGCTCGAACGCCTTGAAGGTTTCGCCCGGGCGCTTGATCCACGCGTCCTGCAGGTCATGGCCTCGCTCGCCGGCGAATATGAAGTGATCCTCGTCGCCGGTTCCGATGGTCGCCTGGCCGCCGACATCCGGCCGCTCGTGCGTTGCTCGATCTCGGTCATCATCGAAGAAAACGGCAAGCGCGAGCAGGGCTCGTCGGGCGGCGGCGGCCGTTTCGATTTCGGCTATTTCGACGACGAAATCCTCCAGCGCTACGCCAGGGAGGCCGTCCATCAGGCTGTCACCAACCTGCATGCCGAGCCGGCCCCGGCCGGCCAGATGACCGTTGTGCTCGGCGCCGGCTGGCCCGGCATCCTGTTGCACGAAGCCGTCGGCCATGGCCTCGAAGGCGACTTCAACCGCAAGGGCAGTTCGGCCTTCTCCGGCCGGGTTGGCCAGCGCGTCGCCGCCGAGGGCGTCACTGTCATCGACGACGGCACGATTGTCGATCGGCGCGGCTCGCTCAACATCGACGACGAAGGCAACACGACGCAGCGCACCGTGCTGATCGAGGATGGCATCCTCAAGGGTTATCTCCAGGACAGCCTGAACGCCCGCCTCATGGGCGTCGCCCCGACCGGCAACGGCCGGCGCGAATCCTTCGCCCACCTGCCCATCCCGCGCATGACCAACACCATGATGCTGGCCGGCAAGCACGATCCGGCGGAAATCATCAAGTCGGTCAAGAAGGGCATCTACGCCGCCAATTTCGGCGGTGGCCAGGTCGATATCACGAGCGGCAAATTCGTCTTTTCGATGAGCGAGGCCTACCTCATCGAAGACGGCAAGGTGACCCGCCCGATCAAGGGCGCGACGCTGATCGGCAACGGCCCGGACGCCCTGACCCGCGTTTCGATGATCGGCAACGACCTCAAACTGGACCCCGGTGTCGGCACCTGCGGCAAGGATGGACAGAGCGTTCCGGTCGGTGTCGGACAACCCACTTTGCGTATTGATGGACTGACGGTGGGTGGTACTGCATAATATCTAGTCACATTGTTGAGGTGATTCGATGCGCGGACTATTCATTTTGGCTTACCTCTTTGCCGCCACGTCGGGCTTCGCCCAGTCCGGCCCCGCCTTGCAGGAGCGCCTGAAGAGCATCGGTTCCGACCCGGCGGCCCTGCGTTCGGCGGTCGATGCCGGCAAGAAGATCACTTTTTTCTGCGCCAACTGTCATGGCGAAGACGGCGTCAGCAAGACGGCCGATGTGCCCAACCTGGCCGGCCAGAACCCGGCCTACCTGCTCGAGCAGATCCGCAAGTTCGGCAGTGGCGAACGCAAGGATCCGTTCATGCAAGGCCTGATCAAGGTGCTCAAGGACGAGGAGCGCATCCAGGTTGCCCACTACTACGCCAGCATCCAGGTTGCGCCTTCGGTCGCCGACGTCAGCCAGGTGCCGCGCGGCAAGGAGCTGTTCGGCAAGCTCTGCGTTCGCTGCCATGGCGAACAGGCCCGCGGCAGCGAGCTGTATCCCCGTCTGGCCGGCCAGAAGCTGCCGTACCTCAAAAGCTCGATCACCCGCTACCGCGACATGACCGGCGTGCGCAACAACCAGTTGATGTCGATCGCCACGGCCACGCTCAAGAACGACGACATCACGGCCATCGCCAGCTACCTGACGCAGATGCCCTGAGCGACGGATTTACCGTCGTGTGACATTGTTGATTCGTATCATGGTCTAGCGGCAAATGCCGCGGCTATCCTCTCGGCTCGAAAAAAGCCATCCCGGGAGGCCTTGTGAAGACCCTGTTGTCAGCGTTGCTCGCATTTTTTCTCAGCCTGGCCGGCAATGACGCGCTGGCCCAGATCAGCGACATCAATTCGGCGATCAACAAGGCCGGCCGGCAGCGCATGCTGTCGCAACGCATGGCCAAGGCCTATTTCCAGATTGGGCAACAAATCGACGTCGACCGCAGCCGGAAGATTCTCGATGGCTCGATTGCTGTCTTCGACCGGCAGCTCGTCGAGTTGAAGAATTACGCGCCGACGCCGGAGATCAAGGATACCTATCTCAAGCTCGAAAAGTCCTGGCTGGCCTACAAGGACGTGCTGGTCGGGGCGACGCCATCGCCGGAAAACGGGCGCAGGGTGCTGGCCATTTCCGAAGAGGTGCTGGAACTGGCGCATCAGGCCACCGTCCAGCTGGAAAAGAAATCAGGTTCGAACGCCGGCCGTCTGGTCAACGTCTCGGGGCGTCAGCGCATGTTGTCACAGCGTATGGCCAAGTATTACCAGGCCGCTTCGTGGGGGATTGCCGACAGTGGCGCCGGCGCCAATCTGGGCAAGGCGCGCAAGGATTTCACCGAGGCACTGCAGGAGTTGGCCGGGGCTCCGGCCAACACAGGTCTGATCAACGACAGCCTCGGCCTCGTCAAGCAGCAATGGATTTTCTTCGAGGGTGCCCTTGATCAGAAAACCGGCGGCGACAAGCGGGCACAACTGGCCGTGGCGACGACCAGCGAACGCATCCTCGAAGAGATGGAAGGCGTCGTCGGCCTTTACGAAAAGCTGCCGAAGTAGCCGAAACAGGCTGTTTGCCGCGCGCTTGAGGGCGGCCAGCGCGAAATCTTCCATGGGCATCCGGTAGAATGCCGGGTTTTCAGCATTTTTGGATGAGGCTGGCCATGACGCCGCATAGCACGCAAACGAGCAAACCGAATACCGACGACCTGCGCATCAAGGAAATCAAGGAACTGGTGCCGCCGGCCCACGTTTTCCGGGAATACCCGGTGTCCACGCGCGCTGCCCAGACAACCTATGCCGCCCGCCAGGCGATCCACCGCGTCCTGCACGGCGCCGACGACCGCCTGCTCGTCGTCATCGGCCCCTGCTCGATCCACGACCACGACCTGGCCATCGATTACGCCAAGAAGCTGGCCAGGGAAGCCGAGAAATACGCCGAAGACCTCATCGTCGTCATGCGCGTCTATTTCGAAAAACCGCGCACGACAGTCGGCTGGAAAGGCCTGATCAACGATCCGCGCCTCGACAACACCTTCCGCATCAACGAAGGCCTGCGCCTGGCCCGCCGCATCCTGCTCGAAATCAACGAGCTCGACCTGCCCTGCGCCACCGAATTCCTCGACACCATCACGCCGCAATACACCGCCGACCTCATCGCCTGGGGCGCCATCGGCGCGCGGACGACCGAATCGCAGGTGCATCGCGAACTGGCTTCCGGCCTGTCCTGCCCGGTCGGTTTCAAGAACGGCACCGACGGCAACATGCGCATCGCGGTCGACGCCATCCGCTCGGCCAATTCGCCGCACCATTTCCTGTCGGTCACCAAGTCCGGCCACACCGCCATCGTGTCGACGACCGGCAACGAGGACTGCCACGTCATCCTGCGCGGCGGCAAGGAACCGAACTACGACGCCGCCAGCGTCGATGCCGCATGCAATGAAATCGCCAAGTCCGGCCTCGCCGCCCGGCTCATGGTCGATTTCTCGCATGGCAACAGCCGCAAGCAGTTCAAGCTGCAAATGGAAGTCTGCGACAGCGTCGCCGCCCAACTGGCAGCCGGCGAGGACCGCGTCGTCGGCGTCATGGTCGAGTCGCACCTCATCGAAGGCCGCCAGGACCTCGTCCCGGACAAGCCGCTGACCTACGGCCAGAGCGTCACCGACGCCTGCATCAACTGGGAAGACAGCGTCAAGGTGCTCGACCAGCTAGCCGCCGCCGTGCGCGCCCGGCGGGTGGCGGAAGCCGCCGAGTAGGCTTGCCGATCAAGCAGGGAACGGACATCAAGCGGCAAAGCTGCCGCCTGAACTGATTTCCCCCGGGCCTTCCTGTTTCTGGCTCGCTTGTTGCCGGCTCAGTCGGCGAAATTCGGGCGGCGCTTCTCGCGCTGGGCAGCGATGCACTCGCCGAGATCAGCCGAGAGCAGCATCGCTGCGTTCCAGCCGGCGACGTAATTGAGTCCGTCGGCCACCGAGTGGTCACGGCTGAAATTGAGCACCTCCTTGCTGCCGCGAATGGCCAGCGGCGACTTGGCGGCGATGGTTTGGGCGATTTTTCGGACTTCCACGGTCAACCGGAAAAAACCGGCAAAAACGAAATGTTTCCGCCGCCTTCCTCCGCCCGCTCAGGCCATCCCGGCCAGCGCTGCGGCGAGGTCGGCATTGTCGTCATCGCCACCACTCTTGAGGTCCTGGCTCTCGATGCTGACGACATAGCCGGCGGCGCGTAACTGTTCGGCCCAGTGTTCCGCGACCTTGCGCGAGTCGTGCCAGGGCCCGCGCTCGATGATCGGGCGGTCGGTGCCGGAGCGGTAGATGGTCTTGACGCGGTACATGGTTTAACCTTGAAACCTCAGTTGGACGTGGCTGATGGTGCGCCGGGGCGGGATGGCCGGCGCGAAGCGACGCCGCAGGCTCATGCCTGCAAGAAGGAGCGCCAAGGCCGGACGCCCGACCAGACGTGCCAGCGACCGCGTAGCGCTGTCAGCCAAGGGGTGAATGGCATCGAAGACACAAAGGCCCGTATTCAGGCGGCTGGCCAAGGCTGGATAAGCGGTTAACTGAGGTTTCAAGGTTGAAGCGCCGGCGAGACGGGCGTCAGGCCGCATTCTTGCCTTTTTGCCAGAGCACATCGCCGCGGTCGCCGGCCCGGTTGAGGGCGCGGCCGAGGATGAAGAGCAGGTCGGAGAGGCGGTTGATGTAGCGGCGGGCGGCCTCGGACAGCGGCTCGGCGCCGTGCAGGCGGACCATGGCGCGCTCGGCGCGGCGGCAGACGGTGCGGCTCAGGTGGGCGAGCGCGGCGGCGCGAGTGCCGCCGGGCAGGATGAACTCCTTGAGCATGGTCAGGTCGGCGTTGAAGGCCTCGGCCTGGGCTTCGAGGCGGGCGACCTGGGCATCCTTCATGACTTCCATGCCGGGCAGGCAAAGCTCGCCGCCGAGGTCGAAGAGGTCGTTCTGGACATCGAGCAGGGCAGTGCGCATGGCTTCCGGCATGTCCTCGCAGAGCAGCACGCCGAGGCCCGAATTCAGCTCGTCGACCTCGCCGATGGCGTCGATGCGCAGGCTGTCCTTGGTCGTCCGGCTGCCGTCGCCAAGGCCGGTCGTGCCGGCGTCGCCGGTGCGCGTGACGATCTTCGACAGGCGGTTGCCCTTGCGTTCTGTTTTGTTGTCGTTTGGCATTTCGCTCACGGTCTCTCTCCTTCAATGGCTCGGATTATACTGACCGGCCTGTCTTGCTGACTGTCTTCGTCATGCCAAAGTTCGCCGCCAACCTCAGTTTCCTGTTCATCGATGCCCCCTTCGCCGAGCGCTTCCAGCGGGCAGCGGCGGCCGGCTTTCAGGGCGTCGAGTATCTTTTTCCCTACGACTGGCCGGTGCACGACGTCGCCGAATGGCTCAAGGCGGCCGCTGTCGAGCAGGTGCTGTTCAATCTGCCGCCCGGCGACTGGGCAGCCGGCGAGCGCGGCCTGGCCTGTTTGCCGCACCGCCAGGGCGAATTTGCCGAAAGCGTCGAGCAGGCGCTCAATTACGCGATGGTCCTCGACTGCGAACGCGTTCATTGCATGGCCGGGCTTCGTCCCGCTGGCGTTGGCGAGGCCGAGCTGGAAGCCACCTACATCGCCAACCTGCGGTTCGCCGCCGACCGTTTCGCCACTGTCGGCGTGACGGTGATGATCGAGCCGATCAACAGCCGCATCGACATGCCGGGCTACTGGCTCGACGACGTGAACAAGGCGCTGCGCCTGCTCGATGCCATAGCCCGCCCCAACGTCAAATTGCAACTCGACCTCTATCACGCGCAAATCATCCAGGGCGACCTGGCGCGGACCATCGAAGCCAATCTCGGGCGCATCGGCCACATCCAGATCGCCGACAACCCGGGACGCCATGAGCCGGGCACCGGGGAGATCAATTACCCGTTTCTGTTCGATCTGCTTGATCGTCTCGGTTACGACGGCTGGGTCGGCTGCGAATACAAGCCGCTGACGACCGAAGCCGGGCTGGGCTGGTTGGCTAGGGTAAATGCATGAGAGCGGGATGTTGTTCTTCCTCCCCCTTCAAGGGGGAGGTTAGGATTAGCAGAGACTTGGCCGCCGTTGTTTGGGGGCTTTGTCGGTTGGTTAGTGGCTT
>JAUYEI010000001.1 GCA_030691385.1 Azonexus sp. | reverse complement strand
ACGCTTCTTTGACGGACTGGGGTTGGTTTCGTTGCTGGATACTCAGCGACGCTTCCAGCATGTTTGATGAACCGCCGTATGCGGAACCGCATGTACGGTGGTGTGAGAGGGCGACGGGGGTAAGCCCGTCGCCTACTCGATCATTTTTACGTTCCACGTAGTAAACCCGGTTGACCGTAGCAATGCCAAAAAGGCGAATTACTTCGCCATCTGTTTTTCCTTGAGCTCGTCCAGCGTCTTGCAGTCGATACACAGCGTTGCCGTCGGGCGGGCTTCCAGGCGCTTGATGCCGATCTCGACACCACACTTGTTGCAGAACCCATAATCGCCACTTTCGATGCTGGCGAGCGTTTCGTCGATCTTCTTGATCAGCTTGCGTTCGCGGTCACGATTACGCAATTCGATCGCCATGTCGGTTTCTTGGCTGGCCCGATCATTCGGGTCGGCAAATACCGTCGCTTCATCCTGCATGGTATGAACCGTGCGGTCGATATCCTCGCCCAACTCCTTTTTGAGCGTCTCGAGAATTTTGCGGAAATGTGTCAGTTGCTTCGCACTCATGTAGTCCTCGCCGGTTTTCGGCTGGTACGGAGCGAAGTGTTTGTGGAGCAGTTCTTCTGCCATGTTCTGGTGCGTCCTAGTGACGAAAAAAGCGATTAAATATCATGAAGACAGCCTGCGGGCAAGGATTCTTTGTTGCAGAAAGATAGGCTCTTGATCTGGTGCGGTTTTCCGGCAGGTGATAGAATGCCGTTCTCGTGTCGGGGCGTAGCGCAGCCTGGTAGCGCATCTGCTTTGGGAGCAGAGGGTCGTGAGTTCGAATCCCACCGCCCCGACCAATTTTCCTAGATTCACCCTCAGGTGCCCGTAGCTCAACTGGATAGAGCAGCTGCCTTCTAAGCAGCAGGTCGGGGGTTCGAGTCCCTCCGGGCACACCAAAAAGGTTATTCGAATACTGCATATTGCTCACCTAACTCTAGGGCTGGAGCGGCTCGTTTGCTTCCCGCCGGGGAAAATATGTTTCCCGAAGCCGCGTCAGGCTTTTTCGAATCAGATGGGGAAGTAAAAGGTGTGGTGGCATTCGTAACGCATGTCCCCGAAGGTACAGGGAAATGCGAGCGATTAACGTTGGTGTGTCATTGCAACTTGAATGGTCAGGTTGTAGCCCGCGCAGAAACAAAAAGTCCATCACGTAACACTGAAGTTTGCTTGGGGCTTGTTTGGACAACTTGTCCAGATAGGGCTGGACGGGTTCATCAAACAATCTGTTCAGGTAGCGAAGTGCGTAGACAAGTGGTTTCACCAATCCCAACTCCTCTGCGCGCGAGATCAATAGGTCCCATTCGGTTTCTGTGCAAATCGATTCATGAATCAAGTCCCTTATGTCCAACAGATCACGTAATCCGTGGTCGAACTCGCCATCGTTGAACAGGTGGACTGCGCTGTGGAGAATCATGTCCTGATTTGAAAGAACAAAAATATCAGGGTTGCTTGGGCACGAATGGATGTTCTTCAGTAATTTATCGGGTGCTACCTTAATGGAACCGGTGTCAGGAACAATATTGTGATGAACATCAACCACACTAAGCCGGGTGAGATGCCTTAGCGGAGGGATCTCGTGCATCCAAGTTCGATAGTAGTGGTCATCATATGCATCCTGTTGCATGCCTGCCCAGCCATGCAAAAGTAAACTTACCTCTACCTCCTCAATTCGGGCTTTCGGTACCAACAGATCGATATCGTTGAACATGCGGCATCGAGCTGCTCGCAATCCTCTCAGTTCGTATGCAGCTCCCTTTAGTAGCACAAGAGGTACGTCTATCAAACTAAGTGCTTCGGCGAGATATGCAACTTCATTGCGTACTGCGTTTCGCAAATGCTCATAATGAACGACTGCAGCGACCAGATGCTTCAGAACGGGGCGAGGGATGGCGTTCTCAAGTGAGTGTTCTCGAAGCGTGATCGCAAGGCGTACAAGCAATTGGGATGATCTCGCCTGACGAATGCATAGCTCCCACTCAGGTGTCGAGAAATGCACAACACTCTTTGGTGAGAGTAATGCCTTGATGAGAACGGGAGGGTTACGCCACATCTTTTGAATTGATGGTTATCTGGTCTATCAGTGTGATAACTTCGTCAAGACTCTCATAGGTGGCAGTAAATGCAGTCATATTGCTGACCATGCTGGTCATTGACATAAATCCGCGTACTCCATGTATGTTGTAGTTGAAGGCATTGTCAATCAGGCGCATGCACAGGTCAGGTTTTCCTATGGGTGCAATTAGAGTGTTCATTCCTTTGGCGTATTGAGGAAAGATCACCCACCTTGGTTTGGCGCATTCATTGCTCCGTACCACACTGTCTTGAGTTGGCTTCATATGGGCAACTGACCCTTTAGCCGTGTCATGAATTGGCTCGGATATGGGGTGTTCTGGTGCGAAGGCTCTCAATACATCGATTGATCGGTTTTTCAAGCTGATAGGTCGCCCTAAAGGGTATATCAATCCATCGTCGGGGTTCAGCAATATCAGTTCGTCGGACAGAAGGCGCCAGCCACGAGTCATCAAGGCACCGCATAAGGTGCTTTTCCCCGATCCTGATGGAGCAGGCAGGAGTAGCGCTTGGCCATCCCGTTCAAGTACAGCGCCATGAATGATCAGGTAAGCGTGGGCATGGTTATAGATGCACCAATTCATTCCCCATTCAAGCAAGGCGAAACCCTGGTTGGCAGCCAAGGGCTTAAAGGGTACTTCGCCATCGAATTCAAAGATGCTCTGAGGCCGAACCCAGCGTCGAAGGCCCTTTGCTTTTTCCACCGATATATGAAAATCGGCAAAGGCTTCCGGGGAGGCGATTGAAAAAGCACCGTACAGCGAATAAAGACCCTCACAGACTGGATCTAGACTGCTACGTATTGAAAAAACAAATGGACCTGTCTTGATTCGTAAACCTTCAGCAGCCAGCCGACGGGATAGTTCATCAGGGGAAAAATCAGCAATCTGCAAGGGGAGTCTGTTTCAATAGTCCGACTGAGCACAGCGCGGAAAGAGATGCCTGCGTGTCGTGAGGTGGCGTGAAATTCCGCTTAACCATCAAATCCACTATCTGGTGGTCAGAAACAGTGGTGCCACCGAGGTCTGTGCTCAATAGTTCAATGATGTGACCTGCCGGCGATAGAACCCTGTGTGTATCTCCCGTTTCAATGTCGTACAGCAAGGCTTCTGCATCCCAACAAACCCAGCGAAACTGGGCCGAAATTTCGTTGGGCAGGCTATATGCGAAATTCATCAAGGCCAAACGGTAGTGCCATCGTATAGGTTGTTTGCCGCATCAAAAAGGTTTTTCAGGTTTTGCAACGCCGTTTTATTCCCGGCGGTATTCGAGGCGTTCGCTGCTGCCACGAACATATTCACTACTTCTTCGGGCGAATAGACGTAGCCTTTTCCACTTTGGCTGGATTTTGGGAAGGCGTGCGCGTTGACATAGGCGCCAACTACATGCATGCCAATATTGCCAGGGTTGGCATTTGAGCCCCCATCCAGCATGATAACTTGCCCCAATGTCTGGTTCGCGAACAAGGTGTTACCCTTATAACTCCAAGATCCAAAAACAGTGGTGAAGAGGGTGGCAGGGGAGACGTCCGTAGGCCAAAGGTGTTGCTGCGTCTTCCATCTGCCAGACGATCGACCGCAACCTTCAAACTTATGCCGGCCAGAGAGATTGGCTGAATTGAGACCCGAGCGGGTACACATTCCGGTTGCCCAAGCAGGACGACTGGCCGCAGTCACAATTATCGCAGAGGCTGAAATAGCAGAGCTTACTAACTTGCGACGTTTTGGGGTTTCCGGAACTGAAGGCTCTTGATTCATCGAGTCTTGCTTGCGGATTTCATCTGCTTGCTTATTGAGCATGGTGGCACCAATTCGATAGTGTGTTTGACCGATGTATTTGAACGATCAGTACCGTTGAATTCTAAAATACTACTAGCGGTGGATGTGATTAAGCAAAATTCATGCGCAATTTAGAATTTTCAATAAATTCAAATGATTGGCACGTACTATTCGGTAGTGTCTAAAAATTGGAGGTGATTGAAGGTTAGTATTGTAAAGAAAGCTGACACAGGAATTATTTCACAAGATTCGCTAGAAATCTGACCGGGATTGCATAAGTTATTCCTGATGGATTGGTTAGTGCCGCTTCCTTGCTTCCTTTGATGAACACCATGTTGATGATACCCACAACCGCACCTGTTTCCGGATTGTAAACAGGGCTTCCGCTATTGCCCGGGTAGGCAGTCGCATCAAGTTGGTATATATCGAAAGTTCCCCGCTTAAGTTGATTGATCAGCTTCGCGTTCAATTGTTGCGTGTTGTTGCCGGGAAGTGCGATCGGGGTAATCGCCGAGATCATTCCCTGGTGCGTGACAGGCGAAAACCCCAGTGCGTTGCCGATCGGGAATCCGGTGAAGGCAATGCGATCCCCTTCTCGGATTGATGATTCGTCGCTGAGTCGTAAAGGCTGCATCGGCGGTCCTTCAATACTAAGCACGGCGAGATCATGTGCGCTGTCTTTTGACAGAATCCTGGCTTCTCGGACCTGCGCTTCCCCACTGGAGTTCTTGGTCAGAATGGCGATGAGCGTACCCTCTGATTCTGCATTTTGGATAACGTGTGCGTTAGTAGCTATTCGCGTTCCGTTTCCGACGACAAACCCCGTTCCTCGAAAGCTGAATGGTGGGCTGTTGGTCTTCTTGTAGGTGCCGATTGCGACGATCGAGGGTTTGATTTTCTCGATAATGCTTGGCAAATCGGCGGGTGCTACGGTCGACAGAAAAAATAGGCTGAAAATGAAAAGCTGTCGAATCCATTGGGGTCGCATTACATCATCCGTTTTGAGGCGATGATTCGTGGTAGTTCTCGCGATGGTGTGGTTACGCTGGCATCGAATGGGTGTTGATCGCGTTTAAATATCTCGCGAATACGTTTCACGTAGCCTTGGGTTTCGGCATATGGCGGAATTCCGGCGTAACGGTTAACCGCGCCTTCGCCGGCATTGTAGGCAGCTGCAACCAGAGTGATATTTCCCTCGAAATAGGCGAGCAGCCATCGCAAGTAGGAAAGTCCGCCTCGGATATTCTGTTCCGGGTCGAAAGGCTTTTTGACGTTGAAGCGTTCGGCAGTTTCAGGGATCAATTGCATAAGGCCCTGGGCATTTTTTGGCGAAATGGCTCCCGGGTTGAAGTTTGATTCGGCCCGAATTATGGCCATTGCCAAACGAGGGTAAACGCCGTACTCGGGGGCTAGTTTCAAGACAAGATCCATGACCTTGCGATGTTCGGGGTTGGCCTTTGCAACGATATCATGGCCTTCTCTGTCATCAGCATCCGGGTCTGCCAGGCATTCTGGGGTCTTGGCGACCGGTGTGCCGACCTGGCGCAGCATGCGTTCGGCCAAGGCATCGCCTTGCCTGGCAGCCATCGTGAAAAAATAAGCTGCCATTGCATCGTCACGTTCTATGCTGCGCCCCATCGCGTACATCCAGCCGAGATCGTACTGAGCCCCAACGTCGCCAAGTCGTGCTGCCTGGCAATAGAGTTCTATTGCTTTTGCCGGGTCGCGAAGAGAACTGCTACCGTGCTCAAAGGATTTCGCTTCTGAGCGCAATGCCGCAGCCCGTTCTTTTATGTCGGCGGTCTCGGCGATTGCTGGTCTGTACAATGCCCCGGCAACAAGCATTGCGCAAAGCGCCCAAGGGCGATGCCTTTGGAGGGAAATTCTTGGGCGCTTCATGATCACTCCTTACAAACGCCAGACCGTAACGCCCGCATCGGTAAAGGCGTTGTAATCGAGCATGCTCTTGACATCGGTGACGACTCCACCAGTTTCTAGTTTAGTCACGAATTCGGCAGTTGTTAGGGCTTTGTACTGCTTGTGATTGACCGCAGCTACTATAGCGGCAGCTTTAGGCAATTTATCCCAGTCGACGAGATCAACACCGTATTCGTGATGGGCCTCTGCCGCATCGGCAACCGGGTCATGCACCACCACCTTCGCACCGTAAGATTCCAGTTCCCGGATAACATCAATGACCCGGGAGTTACGTAAATCCGGGCAGTCTTCCTTGAAGGTCAGGCCGAGTACGATGATTGGGCAGTCCTTGATCGGGTGGCCGGCACGAACGAGCATCTTGATGGTTTGCTCAGCGACAAACTTGCCCATGCCGTCGTTTATGCGACGACCAGCCAGTATGACTTCGGGATGATAGCCAAGCTTCTGCGCCTTGTGCGTCAGGTAGTAGGGGTCTACGCCGATGCAATGGCCGCCAACCAGGCCAGGCCGGAAGGGCAGGAAATTCCATTTGGTGCCGGCGGCCTGGAGAACTTCAAGCGTGTCGATACCGATCTTGTCGAAAATGATGGCAAGTTCGTTCATCAGTGCAATGTTGAGATCGCGCTGAGTGTTTTCGATGACCTTGGCAGCTTCCGCAACCTTGATATTCGAGGCTGGATAGACGCCGGCGGTAATCACGCTACCGTAGATTTCCTTGATCTTGTCGAGGGTTGCCGGGGTGTCGCCGGAAACAACCTTGACGATCTTGGTGACGGTACGTTCCTTGTCACCCGGATTGATACGTTCGGGCGAATAGCCAACAAAAAAATCTTTTTTCCAGGCCTTGCCCGATTCTTTTTCCAGTATGGGGATGCAGACCTCTTCCGTTGCACCAGGGTACACCGTCGACTCATAGACAACGATGGCACCCTGTTTCAGATTGCGGCCAACGGTGGTTGATGAACCGACTAGCGGGCTGAAGTCAGGTTGGTGAGCATCGTCGACCGGGGTGGGGACGGCCACGATGACGAAATCCGCTTCGCGCAGGGTAGTTGCATCAGTTGAGACAGTAAGTTGTGTTGCTGCCATGAGATCTTCTGTGCTGACTTCGCCGGTCGGATCTATGTGGTGCTGATAACTGTCGATTTTGGCTTGAGAGAGGTCAAAGCCTATTGTCCGGAATTTCTTGCCAAATTCGACGGCGAGCGGCAAACCGACATATCCAAGACCTACTACAGCAATTGTCGTCATGTTGATTCCTGTGCGTATCCGAAAAATATTCTGAAAATGAATCTCAAAGTGATTTAAGCAATTGACTGACTTCGGCTTGACTCGGGAATTTTTCACCCAGTTTTGCCAGGGATTCCAGTTCCTTGCGCGCCTCCTCCTTCTGACCCGAGGCAATTAAGACTTTGGCAAGGTTGAGTTGTATCGAGCTAGCCTGAGGGTTGATAGCGATCGCTTTCCGGAGTAATTCAAGCGCCTTTGCGGTTTCTCCCTTGTCAGCCAGCAACACGGCCAGGGTATCCATGAAGGCTGGCTGATTAGGCGCAAGCTGGTTTGCCCTCTCCGCATATTCAAGCGCCTTGGGGGACTTAAGCTGGCCCGATGCCCAGGCAAGATTATTCAGGACAAGGGCATTATTTGGCTGTAGGGTCAATGCGGTCTGGTAGTGACTGACGGCCAGGGAATAGTTCTTCTGCCCCGATGCACGGTCACCCGTGTACATACGGAAAGCTACATCTTTTGGATGTTCCTTGAGCCAATTGCCCGACATTTTTTCTGCTTCAGGAGCATTCCCGGAGGCCTGCAAAGATCCATGCAGTTTGATGGCGAGTTCGGGGGAGGCGACCTGCTTCAGGCCGCTACGGAAAATATTGATCGCCTCTGGCCAGGCTTTTCCAAAGGCATGGATGTCACCTTCCAGCACGTATCCGACTGCTTCATTGGGACGTTGCTTTTGAATTGTCCTGGTCAACTCAAGTGCACTCTTCGTGTTTTTGCTTTCCATCGCAACCAAGATCAGAGCGCGCTGTGCTTCCAGGATATCCGGCTTGATCTCAAGGGCTTTCTTGAGACTCTTGATGCCTTCGTCCTTGTTCTTGCTAGCGAACTGGACTTCAGCCAGGCGGAGCAAGGGCAGCGGTGAGGCAGGCTGGAGTAGGGCCAGTTTTCCATAGGTGGTCTGGGCCTGATTCAGGTCGCCTGATACCTGCTGAGTGCGTCCAAGGGCATCGAGAATTTCGGGCTTGTCCTGAATGGCGCTGGCTGCTTCATTGGCAGCGGTTAATGCCTTCTTGTTTTCCTTGAGTTTGAGGAGGTACTGGATCAATGCCAGTCGCGGTGCCGGTTCGCTGGGGGCTACGTTGATTGCCTTGCCAATGAGCGCGGAAACCTCGTCAGCTGTGCCACCATTGGCTGCCTTGAGTTCGGCCAGAGCGAGCAGGGCCTGAATGTTTTTTGGATCGGCGCCGATGACGGCCTCGAAACGCTTGCGCGCTTCCTCCGGTTTCTTGTCGAGAAGGTCCAGAGTGGCAAGACTGGCCACTGCAGGGAAAAACGTCGGGCTGATCGATACCGCTTTTTCGAAGCTTTGGCGGGCGCCTGCCACATCCTTCTTGGCAAGCAGCGCCCTGGCTTTCAGGTTATGTGTGGCCGGATTGTTCGGTTGCTTTTTCTCCAAGCCGTCAATCGCCTTCAAAGCCTTGTCCAGTTGATTGCTGCGGAGATGGGCGGCGATCAAGGCGAGATCGGCAGTTATGCCTTTGTCGGAAACAGATATTTGCTCAAGTTCCTGAAAGGCATTTGCGGAATTTCCCTGAGCCATGTGGGCCAGCGCGAGAGATGTCTTTTTCGCAGCATTTTCCGGTTCAAGTTTGCTTGCCTTGGCGAAATATTCGGCGGCCTTGTTGGTGTCTCCCTGTTGCAAGTACGCTTCTCCGGCCAGCGCCAGAAGCGCCGAGTCCTGATCAATGCGACCCAGCACGGGTTGAAGGGCTTCCAGTGCCTTGCCTGGCTGGCCTGCGCGCAAGTGACTGGCAACCAGAAGACGCCTGGCCAGCGCCAGTCCTGGCGCAGACTGCAGTGCCTTGGACAAATAAGTTTCAGCCTGGAGGTAGGAACGCAGTTGATACTCGATGGCTCCGGCGATCTGGAGGCTTACCGGATTGTTGGGAGATATCTTTAGCAGTTCTTGGGCAGATTCCTGAGCGGCTTTGTAATCTTTGCGCTGATACTTGATTTGGGCATCAAGCAAATAGGCTTGCGGATGCTTTGGGGAGATTTTCTTAAGCGTTTCCAGTTGCGTGCTAGCTTCATCGAGCTTGCCAGCCTTCAAGAGGGAGGCAATGGCTGCCGAGTGGGCGTTCAGAAAGCTTGGCTTTGCCTCTATTGCCTTTTGATATTGCGCCAGTGCTCCTGCTGCATCGCCGTCGAAGTCCAGGAGGTTGCCTTTGATCAGGAGTGCTTCCGGGTTGTTTGGATGCTGGCCCAGCAAGGCATCGAGCTTTGCGCGAGCGCCGGTGAGATCTTTGTTTGCCGCAGTTGTCCGGATATCGGCAAGTCGGGCGGGGACATAATCCGGGTGTGCGACGAGTGCTTCGGCAAGTAATTCATTGGCAAGCTCGCGTTTGCCCAGAGATGAATAGGCAGCGCTGAGCATCGTATTTAACGCTGCCAAAGGCTCTCCGCCGGAAAGTTTGGTCTTGCCAAATTCATCGACCAGTTTTTTTGCCTGACCGCCAGCGAGCATGGTGCGCGCCAGCAATGGCACCGTAGCATCGGCTGAGTGCTTGAGTTCCAGTGCCTTGCGCAGTTCGACTTCTGCACCGGCAATATCGCCGCTTTCAAGCAAGGCCGAACCGAGCAGAAAACGAGCTTCGGCAAGATTCGGATTTATCTGCAGCGCATTTTTTAACTGGATAACCGCGGCTTTGGCATCGTTTTTAGCCAGGTAGTCCTTGCTCGACAAGATGAGGCTTTCCGGCGAGTCGCCACCACAGGCACCCAGCATTATCGTCAGAAGCGCCGTTGAAATAACGGTCGGGAAAAGCGAGCGCGACTTTTTCATGATTGTCTTCTTCACAGGAAAGAGGTTACTTCAGGCCAAGGCGATGCATCAGGTCGTAGAGAGTCGGCCGGCTGATGCCGAGTATTTCGGAGGTGCGCAGGAGATTGCCGTTGGCGCGCCCAAGTGCTGTGACGATTGCCTGACGTTCGGCTTCGTCGCGTACTTTGCGCAGGTCGATGAATTCAATGTCGCCTGGCTCTTCGCTCTCCAGACCAATGTCTTCACGGGTAATGCGGGAGCCATCAGCCATGATTACGGCACGCTTGATGCAATTTTCCAGTTCGCGAACATTGCCGGGCCAGCGATGAGACTCTATCGCCCGAACAGCTTCTTCGCAGAGGGTCATGCTGCCACGCTTCTGCTCGTTTGCGAAACGGTGAACGAAGGCGTGGGCCATTAGTGCGGGATCTCCACGACGTTCACGCAGCGGGGGAATCTGCACAACAATTTCCGCGAGGCGGTAATACAAATCCTCGCGGAAACTACCATTGCTGATATGCGTTTTAAGATCCTGATGTGTAGCGCAGACGATACGTACGTCAACCGGGATTTCCGAGCGCCCCCCCAGGCGTTCCACGACACGCTCTTGAAGAAAACGTAACAGTTTTGCCTGGAGCGGTAGGGGAAGGTCGCCAATTTCATCGAGCATCAGCGTGCCACCATTGGCGGTTTCAATTTTCCCCGGGGTTGTTTTCACAGCACCAGTGAATGCACCTTTTTCGTAGCCAAACAATTCACTTTCCAGCAGGTTCTCCGGAATGGCGGCGCAATTGATGGCCACGAAACGCTCGTTGCTGCGCGGTGACGATTCGTGCAGACCGCGTGCCAGCAATTCCTTGCCTGTTCCGCTTTCTCCTAGAAGAAGCACTGTTGCACTGCTATTGGCAACTTTTTCGATTGTCCGGCATATTTTCTGCATGCCTGCATCACGCGTCAGCAGGCCTGCTAGGGCTGGTGGATGCTGGGCAGCCAGCAGTCGACGATTTTCCTGTTGTAGGTTATGGAGTCGAAATGCGCGATCAATGGTCAGTGCTAGCATTTCCGGCTCGAAGGGCTTGGCAAAAAAGTCATAGGCCCCCAAGGCAATTGCCCGCAGCGCATTGGTCCTGTCATTCTGACCAGTGAGAACGATAACCTTGGTATCGGGAGCCGTTGCGAGAATCTGCTCAAGCAATCGGAAACCCTCGGAGACGGAGTCGGCGTCGGGTGGAAGGCCGAGGTCCATGGTGACCACTGCCGGACAGTGACGGTGAATTTGGGCCAGTGCGCTTTCACGGTCAGCTGCGGTCAACGTCTCAAATTGGTCAAATGACCACCGGAGTTGCTTCTGCAGCGCGAGATCGTCTTCGACAATCAGGAGGGCGCGGGGTTTTTCTGTGCTCATGCAGCTTCCTGCTCGTGTAGATCAGATTCGGTGCGAATGATGAATAACGGAAGTGTGACGGTAATACGCGTCCCCCTTCCTGGTGCGCTATCAACCTGCATGTCTCCTCCCAATTCACGCACATACTGTGCGCTCTCGTAAGCACCTATACCCATGCCTGCATCCTTGGTGCTCTGGAAGGGTCTGAACAGGCGGTCACGGATGAATTCCTGGGTCATGCCATGCCCGTTGTCCCCAACTTCAATGGCTGCCTTGTCGTTGCGGCGTTCGAGTGAGGCCCAAACGCGACCCCCAGGGGGGGAGGCATCGATGGCATTCTGGACAAGATGCCCCAGGACTCTTTCCAGGCGTTCTTCATGGCCGCGCGCGATCAATCGATCCCGGACCTGTACTTCGATCAATCTTCCCTGTTTCATTTTGTCTTTTTGGATGCGTTGGATGACATCTGCAAGATTAACACCGCAGATGCCACCCGGGGGAGTGGCGCCTTCGCGCAACTGCATCATGAGTTGGCGCATGCGCTCAACGGCATGGTCTACCGTCATCAGCATATCCTGCTGGAACTCGGGATTGTCGCGATGGCGCTCGGCGTTTTTGAGCATCAGCGAAAGTTGCGTCACGATATTCTTCAAGTCGTGAACCACAAAGGCGGACATCTTGTTGAAAGCATCAAATTTGCGGACCTCAAGCAACGCTTCGGTTGCCTGCATTCGGGCAAGATAGCTTGCTGCTTGACAGCCGGCAGCACGAAGCAAATCGTTAACTTCCCAATTAACACTGATTGGTGTGCGTGAACTGGCCAGAATGACGAAGCCCTGCATTTCGTTTCCGGCCATCAAGGGGACGATCAGCCAGGCGTTAGGCAGGTCAGAAAGCCATGCCGGAATGTCCAGATCGCTGTAACGAGCCGGATAGCAGCGATATTCTTCAAGGTTGACAACCCAGCCACTGACCAGCAGGAAACGGCATAGCGACGAGTCGTGTGCCTCTTCAGATGTGCACTCCGGGAGATTCCAGCGTGCATTTTGCCTGTATGTCATATGGTCAGCTTCTCGAAGCCATAAGGCGCCGGCTGGGCTTTCAACCATGTTGGCCAAGCCACGAATAACTTGTTGTCCCAGGGTCTGCGGTGAGTTCTGCTCGGTAAGTGTTTGCGTGAAGCGCAGCCATTCTTCCCGATAATCGTAGCGGTAGCGGAAAAAGTGCTTGCCAACCAGAACTTTCATTCTGGCGCGCATCGATCCGGAAACCAGCAGAACGCTCAAGACAAGTAAGCCCGCAAAAATCAGGGCCAGCTGGAAGATGCGACCCCATTCGCCGCCAAAATAGCGCACGTAATAGCCGACGCCTGCTGTGAAAAGCAGGTATAGCCCAGCAAGAAGGAGGGTGGCCGAATGGAAGACAGCCTTCTGGGATAGACGGATCTTCGACGTCCAGTCACGTGCGCGCTCAGTTGCCAACATAAGCAATGGAATGGTCATTGCATGCACGAAGCCTCTGACAGTCAAGGTGTCGCCATCTATGCGGCTGAACATCATTGCATCGGAAAACAGATAGACGTCAAAAGCGAACTGGAAGAGAAGTGCGAGGCATAGCGGTTTGACGTTCCAGAGTGAATCTTCTGAGACGGTGCGAAATAGTTGCTCGACAAGGACTAGTCCGATCACGGCTTCTGCCAGTCCATGGAAAATCAGTGCGCGCAACCAGTCCTCTGGCGATATCAGGCCAAGCGCAACAGAAAATTGGAGACCAAGACCCGAAATAACCAAGATCCAGCAGATGGCAGGCAACCAGGCTGGAAGAAACGGTTTGGCATTGGAGTTGCCTGTTGGGGCAAGCAGCGTCACCAGAAAGACGTACCAGCCCCCGTATTTGGCGACATCGGTCAGTGACGTTGCAACCAGTGCCAGTGCTTGTCCGCTGAAGGCATAAAACAGGCTGGCAGAGGCCCACAGGGTCGAGATGATGGCAACGAAAACCATGCGTCGGGTGCGAACACCTGATCGCCAATTAGCACCGAAAGAGATCAGATAAATCCAGAGTACCAGATAGCCGAAGGCGGCGAGCCCAAAGCTCCAGGTAGTCAGGGCGACACTTGTGGTTTCCATGCTAGGGATTTTTCAGGTCACGGATGAGCGTGACGAAAGATTAGTGGGCACCCTTGCCGGTTAATACGACACCCACGGTTTCGAAAAGCACCACCATGTCCAGGAACAGGGAGTGATTTTTGACGTAGTAGAGATCGTACTGGAGCTTTTCTGCTGAATCTTCGACTGTTGCACCGTAGTGGTAACGGACTTGAGCCCAGCCCGTAACACCTGGTTTGACACTATGCCGAACGGCGTAGAAGGGGATTTCCTTGGTGAGTTGATCGACAAAGAAGGGGCGTTCCGGACGGGGACCGACCAAACTCATGTCTCCCCTCAAGACGCTGAATAGCTGAGGCAGTTCATCGATGCGAAGTTTGCGGATGATCTGGCCGATCCGGGTTACACGGTTGTCCTGTGCTTGTGCCCAGATCGGTTTTCCATCTTTTTCGGCATCGCGTCGCATGCTACGGAACTTGATGACGTTGAAAAGCCTTCCATTAACGCCAACACGCTCTTGCCGGTAGAGCAGCGGGAAACCATCCTCCAATACGATCAGGACGGCAGCTATCAGCATGACGGGCATCGCCAGAATAATCAGTATGCTGGCGCAGACAATATCGAAAAGACGTTTGATGATTGTGCGGAAAGCACCCTGGCAGAATCCATCACCAAAAATAAGCCATCCCGCATAGAGTGAGTCAAGGCGAATCTGCCCAAGTGTTTGTTCAAAATGACTGGCCAGATCCAGGACTTTGACACCTTGCAACTTGCAGTCAAGGAGTTCGCGCATAGGCATGGAGCCCCCGCGGCGTTCGCTAAGCGCGACGACGATTTCATCGGCTTTCAAGTTACGTGCTGTATCGCTCAGTGATAAATCTCTACTGAGAATCATGTTTGGTGCAACCAACGGCTGATCTTCATTGCTGCCTGGGAAAAAGCCAATGATTTCAGCGGATGGGTCAGAGCGATCAAGTGCGCGCTTTACAGCCAATGCCTGTTGCCCCGTGCCGAATACCAATATGCGCCGACGCAACATCTTCGTGGCTGGCGCATGGGCTGCGCTGACACGAGTTACCAGCATGCCAAACACTGCGGACATTGCAGAAAGATGGATCAAATCGCGGTTGACCGCCGCAATGGGAAGTAGCGCGTAAAGAGCGTAGGCAATCGGAATGGACAGGTAAATGGAAAGTACCGCACGGGCCCTGGTTTCAGTGATTGGACGAATGGAGGCGCGTTGATAGAGGCCCAGCAGGGCATTGATGGCGAGCATGACAAGACCAAACAGAACGGCATAAGCCACGATCTGTGCTGGATTGACCGGAAGACCGCTATTGATCCACATCAGCGTAATGACCAGGCTGACGATCAGGAACGAAAAGTCGAACAGTACTCCGGCGATACTGCGCCAAGAAAACCAGTGATTAAACAACCTGATCATGATGCCTTTGCATCCCCCGGGTACTCGTGTTGCCAAGTGTATTGTTTGCGTACAACTTGGAAAGCCATCCATTGCACAATGCAAATAGTATGGACCCTCGTATATGTTGCTTGTGCACTATTTCACAGAGACTACGAATCAATGCAACAAGTTTCATGAGGAGAGGCAATCATCTGGTGAGAAAAACAAGAATATGGTTCATATTGTGTTGAAAATAGCGTGTTACTACTACTTTGTGCCGATTGCTCACGCTATATGGTGCTTGTATTCAAGGAAGAAAAGACCAAACGCATTGTATCGAAATTGAGGAACAGGGGCGACACGCGGTAGAGCGTGTTTGATTGTTATGCCAAATCTCTGATGCCCGAGGAATTCGCTTGCTACTCCGGGAGTGTCAACTGACCGGAGCTATACCAGTATTTCAATGACCTCTGGGTGCCCCAAAAAACGCTGCGGGCTGGCGCTGGCTCCGTAAGCGCCAGACTGGAATACGACCACCAGATCGCCTGGCTCGGCGACAGCCAAGGGCATGCGGTCAGCCAGAATATCCAGTGGCGTACACAATGGTCCGACCACAGATACTATTTCATTGTTGCTGGCATTCATGCGATTGCCGATTGTGACCGGGTAGTTTTTTCGGATGACTTGCCCAAAGTTGCCAGAAGCGGACAGATGGTGGTTCAGGCCGCCATCGACAACAAGAAAAGTCTGCCCGCGGGAAACCTTGCGGTCTATAACTCTGGAGACATAGATACCCGCTTCACCGACAAGAAAACGACCCAGTTCGATGACAAGTGAGGCACCAGGGAAGTCTGAGCTGGCGCGCTTGGAAAGTAGCATTAGGTTCTGTCCAATGCTTGTCAGATCAAGTCGTTTCTCGCCTGGAAAGTAGGGGATGCCGAAACCACCGCCAAGGTTCAGGAAACTGACTGGAGACGGAGCATGACGAGAGAGCGCAAGCGCCAGATCGTAGGATTTTTGCTGTGCGTCGCAAATTGATTCGGCCTTGAGATTCTGCGAACCGGCAAACAGGTGAAAGCCCTCAAAAGCCAACTTATATTCGCCAATTTTGGCTAGCAACTCTGGCACCAGTTCGGCGTCAACGCCAAATTGTTTGGGGCCACCACCCATCTTCATGCCTGAGCCTTTGAGTTCAAAATCCGGATTGACGCGTACTGCAATCCGAGCCGGAAGTTCAAGTTCTTGTGAGATAGTCGCCAGAATGTCTATTTCGCGAAATGATTCGACGTTGATCAGAACTCCCGCTGCAACAGCCTGACGGAGTTCGGAATCGCGTTTTCCTGGGCCTGCGAAACTTACTTCATGCGGGTTGGCGCCGGCATCCAAGGCAATTTTCAACTCACCAGAAGATGCCACGTCAATACCATCGACCAAGCCAGCCATGAAGCCAACGATGGCGGGCATCGGGTTGGCCTTCATTGCAAAATGCAGTTTGACGTTTTCCGGCAGTGCCGAGCGTAACTCGTCAACCCTAGAACGTAGCAGGTTGCGATCATAAGCATAGAAGGGGGTTTGCCCAACCCTTTCGGCTAGTTGTGATAGAGGAAATCCACCAAGCAATAATTGAGGTCCGTTGGTAGAAAACTGGTCCATGGTCGTATGGACGGGAGTGGTTGGCGTAGTCATTCGATTTGGTGGCCTAAAACACTGGCTAATTCTAATGCGCGTTCAAATTGAGACTAATGATCGATGGCCATGCGGTAATGCTGCGCACGGTCGCGGTGTTGGCGGCAAGTTTTGGCAGGCCAGCTTCGAGTTGGCGCGTCACGCTGGTCAAGTCGGCAAAAACGCGGTTCGGGAATTCCTTTTCACGCAGCTCGTCCCAAATGTGCTCTTGCGGGTTGAGTTCTGGTGCGTAGGGTGGCAAACGGAGCAAGCGCACATTCTCCGGCACGACCAATTCCTTGCTCACATGGGAACTCGCCCCATCTACCACCATGACAATGAATTCGCTGCGGTGCGACGCGCTCACCTGGGCGAGAAACTCGCTCATGCGCAGGGTATTCATCTCGCGGCAGATCATCCAGTCCAACTCCCCTTGCAGCGGACTGACCGCGCCATACACATAGACGAATTCGCGCTCATAGCCGTTGTTGACGACCGGACGTTGCGGGGCGCAGGCCCAGCACTTGCGGATTCGCACCATGCGCCCGAAGCGCGCCTCATCCTGAAACATCAGGCGAACGCGGCGACCCTTCACGTTCTCTGGTGTGGCGAGGGCAGCCAGATTTTCGGGCAGTTTTTTTTCCAGTCTTCC
>JAUYEI010000129.1 GCA_030691385.1 Azonexus sp. | reverse complement strand
GAAGCCGTCGAAGAGCATCTGGTTGAGGCTGAGCATGACGCCGGTGCGGGTGTAGTCGCGGTCGGCGGTGGTGGGCTGGCGCAGGCTTTCGCGGCCGCTGCCGGCGGTGAGGTCAACCCGCGGCAGGTAGCCGCCGCGGGCAACACCGATTTCTTCGTCAGCAGCGCGGTAGGCGTGCCATTTGGACGTGACTTCAGGGCTGTTGAGGACGGCGCGCTGGGCGACTTCTTTCAGGGTGGCGGGGACAGCGGTTGGCACCGGCGAAACCTGCCCGATAACAGGAAAAGCAGCCGAGACAAGTAGCGCGACAAGCGTGAAGTTTTTCATAAGTGACATTTTTTGTTATGGCAGAAAGGGGGCAAATCCCGGGCCGGGGTCAATATGCACACCCGGCACCACGAAAAATGCCAAAGAAATAGCTGGTCATGATTATAGAGAGCGCCGCCACACCAAGTGTAAGAAATGGTAAAAGCAGGCCACTCAACCGTTCGCGGGGGCGCGACGTGCTGTTTTTAGGCCATTGCCACGGTCAACCGGAAATTTGGCCGAAATATGAAATCCCCGCAGATCGCCCAAGGGCGAGCGGGTGTCGGGTCAGGCGCCTTTCAAGCCCTGCAATTTGCGATACAGGGTGCGCTGGCTCACCCCGAGGCGAGCGGCCAGTCCAACGGCATCCAGTTCGCCTCGGTTTTTTGCCCAGCTCAGATAACGCTGCTCCAGGTCATCGAGCTCAATGACCTGGTCCACCCGGAAGGCGTCGTCATTTGCCAGCAGGGGCGGCGGCAGATCGTCGGCCATTTCGTTGAGGTGCTGACGGTCAATCAGGTCGCCATCGGCCAGCAGGGTGGCGCGTTCGATCAGGTTGCGCAGCTCGCGGATATTGCCGCCATAGCGCCGGCCGCTCAGCCAGGCCAGGGCATCCGGCGTGAATTTCCGTCCCGCTTCGCGATCGACCCGCTCGAGCAGGGAAACGGCGAGCAGCGGAATGTCTTCCGGGCGCTCGTGCAGGGCTGGCGCGCGTATCGGGAAAGTGTTGATACGGAAATACAGGTCACGCCGAAAAGTCTCGGTCACAACCATGGCGCTCAGGTCGCGATGCGTCGCGGCGACCAGCCGGAAATCCGCCGGCAGCCAGTCCAGCCCGCCGACCCGGCGATAGCTGCCGGTTTCAAGCAGACGCAACAGCTTGACCTGGAGCACCAGCGGCAACTCGCCGATTTCGTCGAGAAACAGGGTACCGCCTGACGCCGCTTCGACGAGGCCCCGCTTGCGGTGCGTGGCACCGGTAAACGCCCCCTTTTCATAGCCGAAGAGTTCGCTTTCGAACAGCGTTTCGGTCATCCCGGCGCAGTCGACGGCAACAAAGGGCCCATCGACCCGGGCGCTCGCTTCGTGAATGGCGCGGGCGACCAGTTCCTTGCCGGTTCCCGTTTCGCCAAGCAGCAGGACGGAAGCATTCGAATTGGCGACGCGCACTACTTTTTCCAGCATGCCGACAAAGGCCGGCGAGCGCCCGACCAGGCCCTGCGCCGCCGGACGGCTACTGGCCTGGCGCACGACGCGCATGGTCTCGACGAAATAGGCGACCTGCCCGTTTTCGTCGCGAATGGGCGTCGTTTCAACGGCGACATGCTCTTCGCCACGCGGCGTATGGTGCAGGTGGAGCACGCGCTGCGGCGATCCTGATTTCTGACTTTGCTTGAGGGGGCACGACTCGCCGGCCTGATCGCAGGGCACGTCGAAATGATGCGAGACCTCGTAACACGTCCGCCCGGTGATCAACTGGCCGCCGCCAAAATCGCGAACATAGGCGGCGTTGGCCGCGATAATCCGGTATTCGGCATTCATCACGATGCGCGGCTCAGGCAAGCCGTCGAGGAAGGAAATCAACTCACCCAAAGAATGTTCGCCCATGCCATCTCCGTCAATTGCGTCACTCGCACCTGCCAATTTTGACACAATTTGCCAACACGCACCTTAATGAGATATATAAGCAAATGATTTTTAAGCAACTTGAGCCTGAAAACACCCAGGCACGCATCTTGATAGTAAGACCCCCTGGAAACCGGCAACACTCTGGCCGCCGAAGCATTGCGACACAATCCAATGGACGGCCGCCTTGGCAGCGACAAGCCTGACTGCACCCCCCCCCGCGCCCCGCAGGCCTGCTTTGCGCAGTCGCTTGTCGCTGTCGGTAGCGCCGGTTTCCAACCATCTCTTTCATCTTCACGAAAACGTCAATGAATCAGCCCCAAGAAAACACGGAAGAGCTTAAAGCGGCCAAGGTTTCCTTTTACGAAAAACACAAGATCATCTACGCCAAAGGCATTCGTGGCTATTTCGACAATTGGCGAATCGCCCTGGTGATATTCACCCAGGTGCTGTTTTACGGCGGCCTGTGGCTGACCTGGAACGACCGGCAGGCGATTCTTTTGCACCTCGTCGAACGCAAGTTTTACATTTTCGGGGTCGTATTCTGGCCGCAGGATGTCATCTACCTTGCGGCATTGCTGATCGTCTCGGCCTACGCCCTGTTCCTCGTCACCGCCGTTGCGGGACGGCTTTTCTGCGGCTACGCCTGCCCGCAGACGGTCTACACGCAGATCTTCATGTGGATCGAGAACTGGATCGAAGGCGACCGCAATGCGCGGATCAAGCTCGACAAGGGCCCGATGGATGCGCGCAAGCTCCGCCTCAAGGCGACCAAACACCTGCTCTGGGGCATTGTCGGCCTGTGGACGGGCTTCACGCTGGTCGGCTACTTCACGCCGGTCGAGGAACTCATCAACAACGTCCTGACCGGCCAGCTCGGCCCCTGGGAAACCTTCTGGATCTTCTTCTACGGCGGTTTCACCATCCTCATGGCCGGCTTCATGCGCGAGCAGGTGTGCAAGCACATGTGCCCGTATGCCCGCTTCCAGAGCGTGATGTTCGACCCGGACACGATGATCATCACCTATGACGAAGAACGCGGCGAGCCGCGTGGCGCCCGCAAGAAAAACGTCGCCCCGGACGCCGCCAGGCTGGGCGATTGCATCGACTGCAACCAGTGCGTCATCGTCTGCCCGACCGGCATCGACATCCGCAAGGGCCTGCAATACGAGTGCATCGGCTGCGCCGCCTGTGTCGACGTCTGCGACCAGGTCATGGACAAGGTCGGCCTGCCCCGCGGGCTGATCCGTTATTCGACCGAAAACGCCATGGCCAAGCACCAGGGCAAACAGGAAATCCTCGCCCACATCATCCGCCCGCGCATCCTGCTCTACACCTTCATCCTGATCGTCATCACCGGGCTTTCCATCTGGTTCCTGATGTCCCGGATACCGCTCAAGGTCGACATCATTCGCGACCGCTCGACGCTCGCCCGTGAAGCCGACGACGGCCGGATCGAGAACGTCTACATGCTGCAGATCATGAACACGGAAGAACAGGCGCGCCGCTACAAGGTCACGGTCGACGGCCTGCCCGGTGCAGAAATCACCGGCGACGGTGAAGTCGACGTTCCGGCCGCCACGCTGCAGTCGTTCAACACGGTCGTTGCCGTGCCGCCCGATGCCGGCAAGACGGGCTCGAACCCGATTCACTTCGAGATCGTCGCCATGGACAACCCGGACATCAAGGTGCGCGAAAAAGCGGCTTTCCTGCTGCCCCGATAAGCGCCCTGGTCAATTGGGGATAAAGCGGGAGCGCGTCTCCCGCTTTTTTTCGCCGACGACTTTCCGGCATTTCAGTTTTGGCGACTTTTTCCGGTTGACCGTGGCAACCGGCCCCAGGCTGCCCGAAACGCCGCCCTTCGGCGATATACTGGCCGAAAACAAGATAAACCGAAACGGAGACCGGGCCTGTCCGCCACAGGCCGATGCGCATGGACACCCTTTTCCTGCTCGCCGTCGCCACCGTCGTCATCGTCCTGGTGTTCGACTACACCAACGGTTTCCACGATGCCGCCAACATCGTCGCCACGGTGATCGCCTCGCGCGCCATGACCCCGGCGCAAGCCGTGCTCATCGTCGGCGTCTTCGAATTCCTCGGCCCGCTGCTCGGCGGCACGGCGGTGGCCAACACCATCGGCAAGTTCGTCGCGCTCGACGGCGTGGCGCCCGTGCTCTCGCTCTCCATCCTGCTCTGCGGCCTGCTCGGCGCCATTGTCTGGAACCTCGGCACCTGGTATTTCGGCATTCCGTCGTCGTCCTCGCACGCCCTGGTCGGCGGGCTGATCGGCGCCGTCGTCGTCGCCGTCGGCCCGGCCCACGTCGTCTGGGGCTTTGGCGAACTGGCCGACGGGCATCTGACCGGCATCGTCAAGGTGCTCGCCGCGCTGGTGCTCTCGCCGCTCATCGGTTTCTGGCTCGGTTTCCTGGTCCACCGCCTGCTCAGCGCCCTACTCGTCGCCGCCAACCCGGCCGCCAACGCCCGGCTGCGCGGCCTGCAATACGTCACCGCGGCCGGCCTGGCCTTCTCGCACGGCGCCAACGACGCCCAGAAAAGCATGGGCATCCTGACCCTGGTGCTCCTCCTCGGCGGCTTCATCCCGACTTTCGAAGTCCCCTTCTGGGTCATGCTCGCCTGCGCCACCGCCATCACGCTCGGCATCATGTCCGGCGGCTGGCGCATCGTGCGTACCCTCGGCTTCGCCATCTACCGCGTCCGCCCCATCCACGCCCTCGGCTCGCAACTGACCTCGGCCGGCGTCATCATGGCCGCCTCGCTCGTCGGCGCGCCGGTATCGACCACCCACGTCGTCGCCACCTCGATCATGGGCATCGGCGCCTCCGAACGGCCGCGCGCCGTGCGCTGGGCCAAGGCCAAGGACATCGCGATGACCTGGCTGATCACCATTCCCGGCGCCGCCATCGTCGCCATCCAGGCCTATGCGCTGATTCATCTTTTTATCGGAGGCACGCCATGAGCGAAGAAAACAGCCCGTCGATCTTCCGCCAACTGTTCGACCGCGTCTTTCCCAAAATGCCCGACTTCTTCACCCTGCTCACCGAGCAGTGCCAGCACGTCGGCATCACCGCCGGACGCCTCGTCGAATTCATGGAAACCGGCGATGCCACGGTTGGCCAGCTCATCCGCCAGGACGAACACGAAGCCGACCGCGTCAAGATCCGCAACCTGCACACCCTCAACGAAGCCTTCTCGACCCCGATCGACCGCGAAGACCTCTACCGCGCCATCATCGACCTCGACGAAATCGTCAATTACTGCAAGACGACGGTCAGCGAAATGGAAGTCCTCGGCCTCGCCCCCGACAAGCACTGCCTCGAAATGGCCATGCACATCAAGCTCGGCACCGATGCGCTATCCCAGGGCTACTCGCGGCTGGCCAAGGAACCGGCCGCCGCGGCAGCCGACGCCGACGCCGCGCGCAAGGCCGAACGCCGCGTCGAAAAAAACTACCGCCGGGCCATCGCCGAACTCTTCGTCGGCGACGACTACATCCACATGTTCAAGCGCCGCGAAATCTACCGCCACCTCTCCAACGCCGCCGACCGCATGGCCAACTGCGCCAACACGCTGCACGACATCATCGTCAAGATGTGCTGAGTCCATGCTGAAAGCCCTGGCTCGCAGCCTGCTCAAGCTCTTTGGCTGGACCGTCATCGACCCACCGGAACGCCCGGCCCGCGCCGTACTCGTCGGCTACCCGCACACCTCGAACCAGGATGGCGTCATCGCCCTGTTCACCAAGCTGGCCCTCGGCCTCGACGCCTGCTGGGTGGCCAAGGACGCCCTGTTTTGCGGGCCACTGGACTGGATATTCCGCCGACTGGGCGGCATCCCGATCAAACGCGACGTGCGCAACGGCTTCGTCGCCGACATGGTCGCCCAATTCGCCGCCAACCCGAACTTTCTGCTGGTCATCGCCCCCGAAGGCACGCGCAGCCTGACCCCGGGCTGGAAAAGCGGCTTCTACCGCATCGCCCTCGGCGCCAAAGTGCCCGTCGCCCTCGCCTTCGTCGACTACGCCCGGCGCGAAGCCGGCATCCTCACCTACCTCACGCTGACCAGCGACCCGGCCGCCGACATCGCCGCCATCGCCGCCCACTACGAGGGCCGGCAAGGCAAACACCCGGAACTCGCCTCGCCGATACGCTGGCTGGAGTAACGCAGAACCGAAAGAGCGCTCCCTCCCCTTCAAGGGGTGAAGGCGGGGTTTCGCAGAGCACCGCTCTGCGCCGCCTGAACGGGCTGGCTATGCAAAGCCAGCCCTCCGGCCGGGGTGGGGATGGGTGAAATATGCGGAGAATAAAGTCAAACAAACCCATTCCCCTCCCAGCCTCCCCCTTGAAGGGGGAGGAGCCCTCCCGCCCCATTTCATTTTTGCCCGTTTTTTCCGGTTGACCGTAGCAATCGACCCCAGCCGCCATTTGCCCGGCCAGAATCCCGCCATCATGCAAATCGACACCTTCCTTGCCCGCTGGCGCGGCGCCGAGCGCGCCAATTACCAGCTCTTCATCGCCGATCTCTGCGATCTGCTCGAGCCCGACAAACCCCAGCCCGCCAACGAAGACACCCGCAACAATCCCTACGTCTTCGAGCACCGAGCAACTCGACACCCACCGCAAGCGCCGGCAGGCCGCCCACCCGGATCTGACGCTAACGGGCATGTACAACGTGCTGGCCAAACTGCGCAGCGGCGAGCCGCTGACCGCCAAGGACAAAACCCAGCATGAAGCCGGCCTCGTCGCCGTCCTCCGCCAGCTCCACGACGAACTCGACACCGCCGTCCTCGCCACCTACGGCTGGTCCGACCTGGATTGGGCCACCACGCCAGCCGCCACCGATGCCCTGCTCAACCGCCTCGTCGCCCTCAATGCCGGACGCAGCCGCGAAGAAGCCACCGGCCAAATCCGCTGGCTCCGCCCCGACTTCCAGAATCCGAAGGCGACCCATCCCCACCGCCAAGCCCGCCGAAAAACGCCCCTGGCCGCCCACCCTGCCCGAACAGGTCCGCCCCATCGCCGACGTGCTCACCCCCACGCCGCAAGACGAACCCGCCCTCGCCGCCCGCTTCACCGGCAAAGGCCCCTGGAAAAAACGCCTCCCCGAAATCCTCGCCATGCTCGCCGCCCTCGGCCGCGCCAAGCAGTCGGACGGCGGCTGGGTGGAATCGAACAATCTGAACTGGCACCGGCAGTTCGCGAGTTTTTGCTGAATCAGCTTGCAATCATCCTTGAAACCTCAGTTGACCGCTTATCCAGCCTTGGCCAGCCGCCTGAATACAGGCCTTTGCGCCGTCGAGGCGATTCACCCCTTGGCTGACAGCGCGACGTGGCCGCTGGCACGCCTGGGCGGGATGGCCGGCGCGAAGCGACGACGCAGCAGGCTCATGCCTGCAAGAAGGAGCGACAAAGCCGGGCGCCCGAGCACGAGCGGATTCAGGCCGATGGCCGGATACGTCGCTGACGGCAGATACCCGAGTCGGATGGACGGTATCTGCGTGTTATTCTTTTGGAGGACGGCGAGACCGTTCACAACGCTTTTTTTGCCCGGAGTTTCGCGCCATGAACATCAAGTATTTTCAGGATACCGATACCTTGTACATCGAGTTCCGCAAGGGTGAAATCGCCGAAACCCGCGACCTCGACGAGAACACGCTGCTCGATGTCGACAATGAGGGCAATGAGGGCAATGAGGGCAATATCGTCGCCCTGACCATGGAACACGCCCGCCAACGAGCTGACATTCCGCAGTTTTCGTTCGAACAGATCGCGGCTTAACCCCATGCACCCCATCGACCCTGCTACCGACCACGCCACACATGCTTTCCTTGAGCGTGTAGCGGCGCAGTTTGACGTAGCCGGTGCGATCCTTTTCGGTAGCCGCGCCCGTGGCGACTTTGACACCGACAGCGACGCCGACGTGGCCGTGCTGCTGCGCGGTGAACCGGGCAAGTTCCTGCCGACCAAGCTGGAAATGTCGGATATTGCCTACGATGCGCTGCTGGACACCGGCATCAATGTTTCGCCGCTACCGGTGTGGCTGGACGAATGGGCGCACCCCGAGGCCTATTCCAATCCGCGCCTGCTGGAAAACATCGCCCGCGAGGGTATCCGGCTGTGATGGATGCACCGACCTTGATGGCGAAGGCCCGCACCGCCTGCGAATCGGCCCGCGCCCTTCTGGACCGCGACGATACCGACGGTGCCTGCAACCGGGCGTATTACGCGATGTTCGATGCCGCCTGTGCCGCCTTGCTGGCAACGGGGCCGAGGTCGCCGTCAATGTCGGCAAAACACATAGCGGCGTACTCACGGCCTTCAGCCTGCACTTGGTGAAGAATGGCCCGGTGCCGCGCGAAATTGGCCGTCTGCTCAAACAGGCCGAGGAAATCCGCATCGTCGCCGACTACAGCGGCGACTCGATCAGCCCGGATGATGCGCGCCGACTCGTCGAAGCGGCGGAAACCTTTGTGACTACGCTGGCCACCTTGCCAGGATTCTAGTCGGTGCTGTATCAGCGCTACTCAGCGACCAGCACCACTTCTTCACCAGCAAAACTGACAACCTGACCGGGTTTCATTTTTGCGCGTTTTCTCGTGTCGACCGTAGCATCGACCTTGACGCGCCCTTCGGCGATGGCCGCATGGGCGGCGCCGCCCGATTCGCACAGGCCGGTGGCCTTGAGCAGTTGGTCGAGCTGGATGTAGTCGCCGCGAATGGCAAAGGTGATGCTCATGATGTTTCCCCGATCAGGATCAGATGTACCCGGCACGGCCCGTGGGCGCCGAGGACGATGGTTTGTTCGATGTCGCCGGTGCGCGAGGGCCCGGAGATGAAATTGACGGCGCATGGCAGTCTGCCTTGTGCGGCCCGGAAAAGCGCGAAGGCGTCTTCCATGGTCGCCACGATACGCGAAACATCGACCAGCGCGATGTGCGTTTCCGGCAGCAGGCTGACGGTGGCCGGCATTTCCGGGCCGGAGAGCAGCATCAGCGTGCCGGTTTCGGCGATGGCGCAGAAGCAGCCGGAAATGCGCGTTTTGTCGGCGTCGACCACAGGACGGGTTGCAACGAACAGGCCACTGTCCGCCCAGTCCAGGGCGCCGACGTCGGCCGTGGTCACCGCATCGGCAGCCAGACCGTTCGCCGCCAGGTAATTGGCAACAGCTACCGGCGCCCCGGGCAGCGTAGCAATGACCCCGACGGTGCTCGCCAGGTATTCGGCCTTGGCCCGGAAGCGGGCGACGAGACCGGCGTTCATCACCGGCTGCGGCCCAAGTTCCGGTGCTCTGAGCGAAGCAAGGGCCGCCGCCCTGCATCCGGCAAAGTCGTCCCTGGCGCTCATGCCACGCGGTTCTGCGGCGCCCCGGCGACGAAGGCTTCGATGTTGGCTATGAGCTGATCGGCCAGTGTTTGCATGGCCGGCCGGCTGGACCAAGCGACATGCGGCGTGAGCAGAAAATTGGGGAGCGCCAGCAGAGCGGGATCGACCATCGGATGATCAGCCGGCGGCGGTTCGGCGGTAATTGCGTCGAATCCGGCGCCGGCGATCCAGCCTTCCTTCAATGCCCGGATCAGCGCCGCTTCATCGACAATGCCGCCGCGCGCCGTGTTGATGAGCAGGGCCGAAGGCTTCATGGCGCGCAGTTCTGCTTCACCGATCAGACTCAGGGTTTCCGCCGTCAGCGGGCAATGCAGACTGATCGCGTCGGACTCGGCGAGCACCGTTTCAAACGCCGTGTAGCCGGAGCGAACGACCGTCGCCCCCTTGCGCTCGGCGCGCAGGACGCGCATCCCGAAGGCCTCGGCCAGGCGCGCCACGCCGTTGCCCAGCGTGCCGCAGCCGATCAGGCCGAGCGTCGCACCGTGCAGGTCGCGGATCGGATGGTCGAACAGGCAGAACTGGTCGGCCCGCTGCCAGCCGCCGGCCAGCAGGGTTTCGCGCCAGGCGACGAGGTTGCGCGAGAGGGCCAGCAGCAGGGCCATGACGTGCTCGGGCACGGTATTGACGGCGTAACCGCGAATGTTGGAAACGATGATGCCGCGTGCCCGGCAGGCATCGAGGTCGACGCTGTTGGTGCCAGTCGCCATGACGGCGATCATTTTGAGCTCGGGCAACGCGGCAATCGCCGCGGCGTCGATCATTACCTTGTTGTTAATCGCGATGTCCGCCCCGGCCAGTCGTTCGACGACTTGTTCCGGCAGGGTGGCCGGATACTCGACCCACTCGTGGGCGAAAGCCGGCCGCCGGATGTCGGCGATCAGCGATCCGCTTTCGAGCTGGACGATGCGCGGCATCAGGCGGCTTTCAGCTCGAAGGGAACACCGGCCGCTTCGGCAATGGCGCCAACCTGGACACCGAGCGCGGCCTGGCCGCTGTACACCAGCCGATCAACGCCGGCGGCGCACAATCCCTCGATGGCCGCCGTGTCGCCCTGCATGAGATTGAGCACGCCAGCCGGCCACTCGGCCCGCCCGGACAGTTCGCACAGGGCATAGGCAGCCGACGGCGCCTTCGGGCTGGGCTTGACGACGACGGTCGCCCCCGCCATGAGCGCCGGGGCGATGGCTTCGGCCAGGCCAGCGAGCGGCCGCGAGGCATCAAGCACCAGCGCGAAAATCCCGGTTTCGCCGACGGCAGCACCGTGCAGGGCGGCGACCGCTGCGCCGACTTCAGCCGTGGCGCGTGCTTCATCGAAACCACAATCCTGCATGAGCAATTTGGCGAAATGCCCTGTGTAGCGGTCAAGCGCATCGCCCAGGCCAGCCAGGCAAAGGCGCCGCGCCGGCATGCCCATCATGGCCCAGGCCTGCTGCGCCGCCTGCGCTACGCCGACGGCCTCGGCCGCCTCACTGGCCCCGCACAGCGGCACGCGACGAATCGCCTCGCCGGTGGCCGGATTGGTCACGTCAAAAAATGCGTCGGTCACGGTCAAAAAGGCATGACCGTTGATCCACAGGGGGATGGCTTTCGGGCCTTCGGCGGCAAATTCCATGTTCAGGTTTTCTTTCGTGCTGAGTAAAGTTCGTGAAATGTCCGGCCGGAGGATACCGGCAGATCGCGTCCAGCGGTCCACTCCGGAACCAGGCCAAAAATACGGCTGCGGCTGGCGCATGCTGCCCAGGCCGCGCAGGCCCTTGCTGGGATCTTGGCAGGTCACGCTACCATCGAAATCGGGCGCAACGAAATCGGTCTTCGCCACATCGGCCTGAAAGCTCGTCAACTCATAGGCCCGCCCGGCCAGCGCCAGCACCCGTGGCGCCCATTCTGCGTCGTCGCCCAGCAATTGCGGTAGACATTGCGGATCTGGTCGACGCACGAACCGGACGGAATGACCACGGCGTCATAGCCCTCCGGCACTAACACCTCGCCCCCGCTTGCTTCGAGCAGACGCAACGCAGCAAAGCCGACCGATGGTCGCATCAGATCGACCAGGCAGGTAACGTAGAGGGCTAAGCGCATGCTAATATTGCGGCGCACAAGAAAATGAAGTGGCTAATGCTACTCAAAGCACACCAATAAAGGAATCCAGTTGTCCGAAGCTGCCAGCGGGCCGGCCAAAATACCCGGCACCATTCAGGTCATCGAGCGCATGATGTCGCTGCTCGATGCCCTTGCCGCGTCCCCTGACGCAGCGAGTCTGAAACAACTGGCCCAGGCCACCGATCTCCATCCGTCGACAGCGCACCGCATTCTGGCTGCCATGAGCGCCGCGCGCTTTGTTGAACGTCAGGATGCCGGCACCTATCGCCTCGGCATTCGCCTGCTCGAGCTCGGCGGCATCGTCAAATCCCGCATCAATATGCGCGAAGTCGCCCTGCCCTTCATGCAGGAGCTGCACGAAAAAATCGGCGAGGCGATCAATCTCGGCGCCCGTCATGAAGACGAAATTGTCTATCTCGAGAGGACCTCGTCGGGTCGCGCCCTGGTCCGCGTCGTCTATCTGGTCGGCGGCCGCGCCCCGCTGCACCTGACCTCGCTCGGCAAGCTCTTTCTCGCGGCCGAGAGCTCGCAAAAAATTCGCGACTACGCCAAGCGGACCGGCCTGCCCGGCAAGACGCCGCATTCGCTGACCAGCCTTGTCGCGCTGGAAAAGGAACTCGACAAGGTGCGTCGCCACGGTGTCGCCTACGACGATGAAGAAGCCGAACTCGGCCTCAAGTGCGTCGCTGCCCCCATACGCGATGACGAAGGCAACGTCGTTGCCGCACTGTCAGTCTCCGCTCCCGCCGACCGGCACGACCCCGACTGGGCCCGCCAGGTCAAGCAGACAGCCGACGCCGTCTCGCACACCCTCGGCTACGCCGGCCCCAAAAAATAAAGGCCGCACTCGGCGGCCTTTGGCATAAAAGTCGAGTGTTCAGACCCGAGGGCGCTCCACCGCCAGGCTGGCGCTCTCCATCCAGCGCTTGATTCGGTTTGCGTCGCCAACCCGCGTCATCTTGCCCTGCGAATCGAGCAACACGATAACCACCGGCCGGTCAGCCACCCGCGCCTGCATGACGAGGCAACGGCCCGCCTCGGAAATATATCCGGTCTTCGAAACGCCGATTTCCCAATTGTCGCTGCGCACCAGAGCGTTGGTATTGCGGAAGTCGCGAATACGTCCGTTCAGCTCGACCTTGGCTTCTGCCGTCGTCGAGTAATTGCGGATTTCCGGGTAACGCGCTGCCGCCGCCACCATGCGGGCCAGATCATGCGCGGTCGACACGTTGCTGCTGGAAAGTCCGGTCGGTTCTTCAAAGCGACTGTTGTACATGCCCAGTGCGTGAGCCTTTCTGTTCATTGCCTGAACAAACGCGTGCATGCCGCCCGGATAGTGCCGGCCCAGCGCGTGCGCTGCACGGTTTTCCGAGGACATCAGGGCCAGCAGCATGACTGCTTCGCGCGTCATGGTCGTACCGACCGGCAAGCGGGAGCGCGTCCCTTTCAGGCCATCCACATCCTCGTCACCGATGGCGATGACTTCCTGCAGATCGAGCTTGGCATCGAGCACCACCATCGCTGTCATGAGTTTGGAGATCGAGGCAATCGGCACCACCATGTCCGGTTGTTTCTCCAGCATCACCTGGCCGTTGCTTTGATCGATAACGAGAGCCGAGGCTGAGTAGAGCGCCAGACGTCCGGTATCCATGTCGGCCAGCGCGGCATGGCGCACGTGCTTTCTCGGCGACTCATGGACTAGCTGCGACTTTCTGGCCGTGCCAGATGACACGGTCTTGCCCGGCGCCGACTTCCCGGCCACTGCCCTTGACGACTTCGCTGCAGCCGGTTTGGTGGCCGATTTTCCGCTTGCCGTCTTGGCCTGAGCTTTCTGGGTCACCGCCGGCTCGGCATTCTTGGCCGTAGCCGCCGATAGTGGCGCCTGGACGCCCAATCCCAGCAAGGCAGCAAGCAGCAAGGCAGCCTTCAATTTATGCTTCATTCATGATCTCCTGCCAACATCGGTTGCATTTTATCCTAGTTTAGCAGGAGGCCGTGAAATATCAATAAAAATACATAGATACAACAACAACTTAAGAAAACTCATTACCCTGCATCAACTACCGTTAGCGCCGTCATGTTGACGATGCGGCGAACCGTGGCCGTCGGGGTCAGAATGTTGACCGGCTTGGCAGCGCCGAGCAGGATGGGACCGATGGTCAGATTGTCGCCGGCCGCCACCTTCAATAGATTGAACGAGATGTTGGCGGCATCGAGCGTCGGCATGACCAGCAGGTTGGCCTGCCCCTTGAGTCGGGAGTTCGGGAAGGCACTCTGGCGAATACGTTCATCAAGCGCTGCGTCACCGTGCATTTCGCCCTCCACCTCAAGGTCGGGCGCGCGCTTGTTGAGGATGGCCAGCACTTCACGCATTTTCAGAGAGGTCGGCGTGTTTTCGGTGCCGAAGGTCGAATGCGAGAGCAGTGCCACCTTGGGCTGGATACCGAAATTGCGGATTTCTTCGGCGGCGAGCAGGGTCATGTCGGCCAGTTGCTCGGCGCTCGGATCGTAATTGACATAAGTATCGCCAATGAACACCGTGCGCCCCGGCAGCATGAGCAGGTTCATCGCATAGCAACGATCCAGGCCCGGCTGCTTGCCGATGACGCTCTCGACATAGTCGCGGTGTGTTTCATGGCGGCCGAACGTGCCGCAGATCAGGCCGTCGGCGTAGCCGAGATGAACCATCAGCGCACCGTACAAGGTGGCGCGACGACGCACTTCGCGACGGGCGTAGTCGGGCGAAACGCCCTTGCGCTCCATCAGGCCATGATAAGTGGTCGAGAACTCCTCGAAATGCTCGTCGAAAAAGGCGCAGTTGTCGGCGTGGATAACCTCGAAATCTTCACTCTCGCGAATGCGCAGACCTGCCGTTTCGATACGACGATTGATTTCGCTGATCCGCCCGATCAGCACCGGCTTGGCAATGCCTTCATCGCGAATCACCTGCACGGCACGCAACACGCGCTCATCCTCGCCCTCGGCAAAGACGATGCGCTTCGGCGCCATCTTGGCCTGCGAGAAGACCGGCTTCATGATCATGCCGGAGTGGTAAACAAATTCGTTCAAGCTCTGGATGTAGGCATCCCAGTCCTTGATTGGCCGCGTCGCGACACCGGAATCCATGCCGGCCTTGGCGACAGCCGGGGCGATCTTGACGATGAGGCGCGGATCGAACGGATTCGGAATCAGGTACTCGGGGCCAAAGCTGGCGACCTTTTCACCATAGGCGCGAGCGGCCACTTCGGACTGCTCGGCCCGGGCCAGTTCGGCGATGGCCTTGACGGCGGCCATCTTCATTTCTTCGGTAATCGTCGTCGCACCGACATCGAGCGCGCCACGGAAGATGAAGGGAAAACAGAGGACGTTGTTGACCTGGTTCGGGTAATCCGAACGGCCGGTGCAAATAATCGCGTCGTTACGGACGCTCTTGACCAGCTCGGGGGTAATTTCCGGCGTCGGGTTGGCCAGCGCCATGATCAGCGGGTTGGCCGCCATCCTGGCGACCATTTCCGTCTTCAGCACGCCACCGGCCGACAGCCCTAGGAAGACATCGGCATCGGCGATCACTTCGCCGAGCGTCCGGGCTTCGGTGACCTTGGCGTAGCGCGCCTTGATTTCGTCCATCTCTTCGATCCGGCCTTCATAGACCAGGCCTTTGATATCGGTCACCCAGATATTGCTGGGCGGCGCGCCGAGCATGACCAGCAGATCGAGACAGGCCAGGGCGGCAGCGCCCGCGCCGGAGGTGACGATCTTGACCTTGGACAGGTCCTTGCCGATCAGGTGCAAGCCATTGAGGACGGCGGCGCCAACAACGATGGCCGTGCCGTGCTGGTCGTCATGGAAGACGGGAATCTTCATGCGCTCACGCAGCTTCTTCTCGATGTAGAAGCATTCCGGCGCCTTGATGTCTTCGAGGTTGATGCCGCCGAAGGTCGGCTCCAGCGAAGCGATGATGTCGATCAGCTTGTCCGGGTCACGCTCTTCGATTTCGATATCGAAAACGTCGATGTTGGCGAATTTCTTGAACAGCACGCCCTTGCCTTCCATGACCGGTTTGGCGGCGAGCGGACCAATGGCACCAAGGCCGAGCACAGCCGTGCCGTTGGTGATGACACCAACCAGATTAGCGCGGGAGGTCAGCGTGCTCGCTTCGCGCGGATCGGCAACAATTTCCTCGCAGGCAAAGGCAACGCCCGGCGAGTAGGCCATCGACAGATCGTACTGATTGGTGAGCTGTTTGATCGGGGTCACCGCGATCTTGCCCGGCTTGGGCTCGCGGTGATAGTAGAGTGCCGCTTCACGTAGTTGCCGAGAATCCATGTTTGTCTCCATTTTATATTGTGAAACGCAATTTCGAATCGCGGAACATAATACCATGCAACATCAGCACTTTCACCCGTGGAAATCACGTAGCCCCATTAAGTCAAGTGGATGTTTACCCTAGTTTGATGCATAATTACGGGCTTCCCAGCCGACGGCTTCAGCGCCGCTCGAAGTCTTGGCAGCAGCTCCCGGCGACTGGCGTGAAAACTAGCTATTTCAGTAACTTAGAGAGAGACACCGCCATGACCGCAGCGCTGAATGCACCTGACTACGTCAAACACGAAGGCCTGAAGAAATGGGTCGCCGAGATTGCCGCCCTGACCCAGCCTGACCGTATCCACTGGGCCGATGGGTCGCAGGAAGAGTATGACCGCCTGTGTGCCGAAATGGTAGAGGCCGGCACGCTGATCAAGCTTAACGAAACCAAGCGCCCGAATTCCTTCCTGGCCTTCTCCGATCCGTCCGACGTGGCCCGTGTCGAAGACCGCACCTACATCTGCTCCGAGAACAAGGAAGACGCCGGCCCGACCAATAACTGGGAAGCGCCGGCCAAGATGCGCGAAACCATGAACGGCATCTTCAAGGGCTGCATGAAGGGCCGTACGATGTACGTAATCCCTTTCTCCATGGGCCCGCTCGGTTCGCCGATTGCCCACATCGGTTTCGAAATCACCGACTCTGCCTACGTCGTCGTCAACATGCACACGATGACCCGCATGGGCAAGAAGGTATTCGACGTGCTCGGCACCGATGGCGAATTCGTGCCCTGTATCCACACCGTCGGCGCCCCGCTCGAGCCGGGCCAACAGGATGCCAAGTGGCCCTGTAACCCGGCCGTCAAGTACATCGTGCATTACCCGGAAACCCGCGAAATCTGGTCCTACGGTTCCGGCTACGGCGGCAACGCGCTGCTCGGCAAGAAGTGCTTCGCCCTGCGCATCGCTTCCAACATGGCGCGTGACCAGGGCTGGCTGGCTGAACACATGCTGATTCTCGGCGTCGAATCGCCGGAAGGTGAAAAGTCTTACGTCGCTGCCGCCTTCCCGTCGGCCTGCGGCAAGACCAACTTTGCCATGCTGATCCCGCCGAAGACCCTCGACGGCTGGAAGATCACCACCATCGGCGACGACATTGCCTGGATCAAGCCGCGTGTCGACAAGGATGGCGTCACCCGTTTCTACGCCATCAACCCGGAAGCCGGCTTCTTCGGCGTCGCTCCGGGGACCTCGGAAAAGACCAACTTCAACGCGCTGGCTACGTTGAAGGAAAACATCATTTTCACCAACGTCGCGCTGACCGACGATGGCGATGTGTGGTGGGAAGGCCTGACCAAGCAGGCGCCGGATCACCTGATCGACTGGCAGGGCAACGACTGGACGCCGGAAGACGGCAAGGCCGGCAAGAAAGCCGCCCACGCCAACTCGCGCTTCACCGCGCCGGCCAACCAGTGCCCGTCCGTTGACGAAGCCTGGGAAGATCCCGCCGGTGTGCCGATTTCCGCCTTCATTTTCGGCGGCCGTCGGGCCACCACCGTGCCGCTGGTTTACCAGGCTTTCAACTGGAACTACGGCGTCTACATGGCCGCCACGCTCGGTTCCGAAACCACGGCTGCGGCCTTCGGCCAGCAAGGTGTTGTTCGTCGCGACCCGTTCGCCATGCTGCCGTTCTGCGGTTACCACATGGGCGACTACTTCAACCACTGGCTGAAGATGGGCAAGACCGTCGATGCCACGCCGAAGATTTTCTGCGTCAACTGGTTCCGCATGGATGCCGATGGCAACTTCATGTGGCCGGGTTTTGGCGACAACATGCGCGTCCTCAAGTGGATCGTTCAGCGTTGCAAGGGTACCGTTGCTGCCAAGGAAACCGTGCTCGGCTGGATGCCGAAGTTCGAGGACATCGACTGGACTGGTCTCGATATCAACAAGGCTGACTTCGAAGCCCTCAGCACCATCGATCCGGAAGCCTGGAAGGCCGAACTGGCCGGCCACAAGGAGTGGTTCGACAAGATGGGTGAAAAGATGCCGCGCGAACTCGTGCTCAAGCGCGAACTGTTCGAAATGGGCATCTTCAAGGATGCCGCCTGATCGAAGCCTAAGCTAAGATCAAACGGCCACCGAGGTTATACCCAACCCGGTGGCCGTTTTGTTTTGGAAACACGCATGTACCATCCCGCCCAACGCCTTGCCGACATTGAGCCTTTCCACGTCGTCGAACTGCTGACTCGCGCCCGCCAGCTCGAAGCCGAAGGGCGCGACATCATTCACATGGAAGTCGGCGAACCGGATTTCCCGACGCCGGAGCCGATCACCAATGCTGCGGTCAACGCGATAAAAAGCGGAAAAACGAAATACACGCAGGCGCTCGGCTTGCCGGAGTTGCGCGATGCAATCAGCACCTTCTACCGCCAGCGCTATGGCCTCAGCGTACCGGCCAGCCGCATTGCCGTGACCAACGGCGCCTCCGGGGCCCTGAACCTGGCTTTTGCCTGCCTGGCCGATCCGGGCAGCGACTGGCTGCTGACCGACCCCGGCTACCCGTGCAATCGTCACATTTTGCGTGCTTTTGACGGTCGACCGCAGAACATCCCGGTCGGCCCTGAAACCAACTTCCAACCAACTCCGGCTCTGCTGCGCCAGCACTGGAAACCGACTACGGCAGGCCTGCTCGTCGCCTCACCGGCCAACCCGACCGGCACGCTGCTGACGCTGACCGAAATCGAAGCGCTGGCCGATGTTTGTCGCGAGAACAGCGGCCATTTGCGAATTCCGACCCAAACTGGACAGCCATTCCGACGGAACCTGGACACTGATTCCGAGGCGAACTGGACACTGATTCCGACGGAATCTGGACAGCCCAAAGTCATAACGTAGCACGCGGGATAACCGTGGCACCCTCGG
>JAUYEI010000128.1 GCA_030691385.1 Azonexus sp. | reverse complement strand
GAAGCCGTCGAAGAGCATCTGGTTGAGGCTGAGCATGACGCCGGTGCGGGTGTAGTCGCGGTCGGCGGTGGTGGGCTGGCGCAGGCTTTCGCGGCCGCTGCCGGCGGTGAGGTCAACCCGCGGCAGGTAGCCGCCGCGGGCGACACCGATTTCTTCGTCAGCAGCGCGGTAGGCGTGCCATTTGGACGTGACTTCAGGGCTGTTGAGGACGGCGCGCTGGGCGACTTCTTTCAGGGTGGCGGGGGTGGCAATGGTGCTCGGCATCGAGTCTGCCGCATTGGCGAGGACAGGAAAGGCAAGGGATAGCAGCAAGGAAAGGAGTTTTTTCATTTTCATGGAGGATAATCAGCAAGGTTTTGGCCGGATTATAGAGACTCGCCATTGGGTGAATGTGAAATAACCGACGTTTCCAACCTGATAATTCAATGACTTGACGCGTCCATTGCGTAAAAACACCGCGCTGCTCCGCTGGCTGGCCACCGTCGTCGCCATAGGCATGCTCTCTTTGAGCGGCCTGCCTTTGGCGCTGGGCGTGGACTTTGACCGGCTGCAACAGGTGTTGCTCAGCCGTTTTGGTGCCGACCGGCTTCCCTTGCTGCTCGACTGGCAGCGCATGCTCGGTGAAGAACGCAAAGTGCCGGAAATGGACCAGCTGCGACGAGTCAATGACTTCATCAATCGGCGCATCACTTTCGATGACGATATGTCGATATGGGGCCAGAACGACTACTGGGCGACCCCGAGCGAGATCATTGGCCAGGGCCGCGGCGACTGCGAGGATCTTTCGATCGCCAAGTATTACTCGCTGATCGAACTCGGCATACCGATCAACAAGTTGCGCCTGGTCTACGTCAAGGCTGCGCAGACTGGTCCGGCGGGAACCTTCCTCCAGGCGCACATGGTGCTGGCCTATTACGCCACGCCGACGGCGGACCCGCTCGTCCTCGACAACCTGAATCCCCAGATCCTGCCCGCCTCGCGGCGCAGCGATCTTTCACCCATTTTCAGTTTCAACAGCGCGGGGCTGTGGCAGGGCACCGGCAACAACGCCAGCAAGAGCAATCTTTCACGCTGGCAGGATTTGCTGGCCCGGGCGCGCGCTGAAGGCTTCCAGTGAGGTAATCGACATGTCCCTGTTCCGACAACTCTGGCTCGCGGTCATCGCCAGCACCGTTATTGCGTTTGCCGGCAGCTTCATCGTCAGCACGCTGACGGCTCGCCATTACCTGGAACACCAGCTGGCCATCAAGAACAACGACAACGCCGCCACATTGGCGCTGGCCATGTCGCAACTGGACAAGGATCCGGTCACGGTCGAACTGCAGGTCGCGGCTGTCTTCGATAGCGGCCAGTACGCGGCGGTTCGCCTGATTGATCCGAACGGCAAATTGATGATCGAAAAATCCAGCCCGCAGGATGCCGGCAGCGTGCCCGAGTGGTTCATCCGCGTTTTCCCGATTGACTCGCAGCCCGGCCAAGCCCAGGTTTCTTCGGGCTGGAACCAGTTTGGGACCATAGAATTGGTCAGCCACAGCCATTTTGCCTATGAAGAGTTGTGGAATGGCGCCCTCAAGCTGCTCGGCTGGTTCGCCATCGGCGGTGGCTTGATGGGTCTGCTCGGGATGCAGTTCCTGCGCCGCATCCGCCGGCCACTCGATGCCGTGGTCGGACAGGCGCAGGCCATCAGCGAAAGGCGCTTCACAACAATCCAGGAACCTTCGACGCCCGAGTTGAAAAGCCTGGCCAGCGCGATGAATGCCATGGTCGACCGACTGAAGGCGATGTTTGCCGAAGAGGCGGCTCGCCTTGAGCAGGTACGCCGCGAAGCGAACCTGGATAGCCTGACCGGCCTGGCTAACCGGACTTATTTCATGAACCAGCTAGCTGCGGCGCTCAGCGAGGACGACGCTGCCGCCTCCGGCTCGCTGGTCCTGCTGCGCCTGGCCGATCTGGCCGGGATCAACAAGCGGGCCGGCCGGGAAATGGCCGATGAACTCTTGCGCCGCGTCGGTAGCACCTTGAACGGGCTGGCCGCGGAAAAGCCGAATGCCGCCTCGGCCCGCCTGAACGGAGCCGATTTCGCCCTGCTCCTGCCCGGGGTCCAGGACCCGGCGCCCTATGCCGAGATACTGCTCCATACCCTCAACGACCTGACGGCTGCCGGCCTGATCGATGGCGAGCGCATCGGCCACATTGCCAGCGGCGTCTATCTGCATGGCCAGTCAATTGGCAGCCTGCTCTCGCGTGTCGACACGGCGCTGGCCTCGGCCGAAAACCAGAGCGGACCGGCCTGGTGCCGGGCCGAGAGCGATTGTGATCAACACGCGAGTTCCAATGCCGACTGGAAGAAACTGCTCGAAGGTGCCATCCGGACGCAGCGCCTGCGCCTGATCGACTTCCCGGTGGCTGGCAATGCCGGGCAATTGCTCCACTTCGAATGCCCACTGCGCCTGCAAACCATGGAGGACGGCGAATGGCTGACCGCCGGCAGCTTCATGCCCATGGCCTCGCGCCTGTCGATGACCACCGAGCTCGATCTGGCCGCCGCGCGTCTGGCGCTGGAGCGCATTGCGGCCGGGGCACCGGCCGTTGCGGTCAACCTGTCTGGCGAATCGATTCTGGATGCCGCGTTCCGCGCCCGTTTGTTTGCTCAAATCGCCGCCCGCAAGGATCTCGCGCCTCGCCTCTGGCTGGAAGTATCGGAAATCGGCGTCTTCAAGCATTTCGACGAATTCCACGCCTTCTGCGACGCCCTGCGGCCACTCGGCTGCCGCCTCGGCATCGAGCATTTCGGCCGCCAGTTCAGCGAAATCGGCCGCCTGCACGGCATCGGCCTCGACTATCTCAAGGTCGATGGCAGCTTCATCCGCGCCATCGACACCCAGACCGGTAACCAGGCCTTCATCAAGGGGCTGTGCAGCATCGCGCATAATATCGGCCTGACCGTCATCGCCGAGGGCGTCCAGACCGCCGAGGAACTGGCCATCCTGCCCGAACTGGGCTTCGACGGCGCCACCGGCCCGGCCGTACCGAGGAACTGACGACATGAGTACCGAAATCGAGCTCAAGCTCCAACTCAGCCCGAAAGCCGCACGCAAGCTGGCGGCACACCCCCTGCTCGCCAGCACTCCGCCGCAGAAACTGCACCTGCTCAACACTTATTTCGACACGCCCAAGCTCGAACTGCACGCCAGACGCGTTGCCGTCCGCTTCCGCAAGCAAGGCTGGCAATGGCTGTGCACGGTGAAATCCGCCGAACCGGCCAGCGGTGGCCTGGCCATGCGCAGCGAATGGGAAACCCCGGCCACGCCCGGAGTTTTCGACTTCAGCCACGTGGACAATGACGATTTCCGCCAATTCCTCGAACAACGGCGAGATCGCTTCGAAGCCATCTTCACCACCGATTTCCACCGGCAGATCTGGCAGGTGCCGTTTGGCGAATCGCTGATCGAACTCGCCATCGACCACGGAAAGATCGAAAGCTGCGGTCGACGCACCCCCATCTGCGAAATCGAACTCGAACTGCTCTCCGGCAAGGTTGATGACATCTTTGGCCTGACCCGCCAGCTTCAGCAAAGCATCGGTCTTTACCCGGCCATCGCCAGCAAGGCCGAGCGTGGCTACAACCTCTTCCTCGACGAGCCGCTCCGCCCGTTCAAGAGCAAACCGGTGCCGATCAATGACCAGCAGACGCCCATCGAGGCCTTTCGCAGCATCGCGCTGGGTTGCCTGGAGCACTTCCAGCGCAATGAAAAAGGGCTGCTGCTTGGCGGCGAAGCTGAGTTTATCCACCAGGCCCGCGTTGCGCTGCGCCGACTGCGCTCGGCGATCAAACTCTTCGCCCCGGTGCTGCCGCCGGAATTCGTCGCCGCCTACGGCCAGACCTGGCAGACGCTGGCCGGCGCCCTGGGCGACACACGCAACTGGGACGTCTTCCTCGAAGAAACCCTGCCGCCAATCGCCGAAGCCTTTCCCGACAACCGCGACATCAAGCGCCTGCGCAAGGCGGCGCAACGCCGCGCCAACAGCGCCCGGAAATCCGTGACCGGCCTGCTCGCCGTCAAGGAATACCCGCGCCTTCTGCTCGAATTCACCGCCGCTGTTTACACGCTGGGCGATACGCTGCCGATGCCGATCAAGGATTTCGCCCGACAACAAATCAGCAGCCACGCCCGGAAAGCCCGCCGCATGGCCAGCCGGCATGCCGAACTGTGCCCTGAAGAGCGCCATAAAATGCGCATTGCCTTCAAGAGGCTACGCTACACGCTGGAGTTTTTCGCCCCCCTGCTCCCGCCACGCAGGCTCAAGCCCTATCTGGCTGCACTGTCGCAACTCCAGGACGAACTCGGCCTGATCAACGACCACGTCACCGCCGAAACCCTGATCGCCGAAGCCCTAGCCGGACGCCCGGATGGGCCAATTCAAGGCTGGATTTCGGGCCGACATGCCCTGCTCGTCAGCGAGCTGCCCGTCGTGCTGCAAACCTGGCTGGCGCAAAGGACGCCGTGAAAACCCTGCGGGCAGCGCGCCGGTCGATGATCGGCATTTACGTTCTCGCCCCGTCGTCGTGCTATTGGCTCGGATTTTTCAAGGATAATGGACAGCATTGTCCATACACCACCATGCCATGAACACTCCATCGTCACTGATACGCGTTCTAGAGCAACAAGTCTCGCTTGAGTTTTCCGTATTGGTCGGCAGTCGTGCCATCAACACAGCCATGCCGACAAGCGACTGGGATATTGCACTCTTCTGGAATCCCCAACTCCCGTGGCTGGAACGCGTTTCCCTGACCGAAACCCTGCGCCGGCAGCTTGCCAACGCACTTGGGGAAAACGAAGCCGGCATCGACCTGATCGACCTTGCCGAAACCAACCTGACGATGGGTGCCATCGTTGCCGAAGAAGGCATTCCGCTTACCGGCGAAAACAGCACCGCCTGGGCCCGTTTTCTGCGCCGCATCTGGCGGGAGCTGGAAGATCACTATTGGGAGACAAGCCATGCGGCTTGACCTTTACCAGGCAGAAACCGACCGGATTGCCACCGAACAAACCGCCCTCCTTGAAGAAGCCCGAATCGCCATGCTTGCCGGGCGCACACTGAGCGCCCTGGAAAACAATGGCATCCTGCACGCCTTGCAAATCCTGATCGAAAACGCCATCGGAAAAACCAAGCAATGGCTAAAGACCCAAGGAGAACCCGTTCCGCTTTCGGCCTATGACGCTTTTGCCGCACTTGCCCGCATCGGTCTGATAAACAATGCCGATCTCCCGACCTGGAACGCGCTCATCGGCATTCGCAACCGAATCGTCCACGACTACATGAATATCCAGATGGACCGCATCCATACCTTGATCCGGCAAGAAGACTATCGCTTCATCAGCCGTTTTCTGTTGCTGCGAAAACAAGCCGGGGATTAAGGATGAAATCGCTACTCAAGTAGCCCCGAACAAAAACCGAAAACCGCGAAAACCGGGGACAGACCACGGTTTTAACACCTAACCTGCCAATTCTACGCAATTCGGATCACAACGTTTTCGTGGCCGCCCGGATTTAGCCGGCACAACCCGTCGCCCTGTCATCGTCGCCACCTCTTCTGCAAACCGGTCGTTACCCAGAGCGAAATTTCCGTTGGTCGCCTTGCGGATGGCATCGATCTCCCCCGGTTCCAACTCGTGACGAAACAACTCTCGATATGCCGCAAGGCGATCTGCCTCGATTGCCCCCAGAGCGAGATATACCGGATGAGGCGACAACAAGGGATTTTCGGCTCCCAGCGCATTCCCACGGAAACTTGACCATGGATAGTCGGCTGGATGCGCCACCATCCCCGCCCTAACAGGATTCAACTCGATATATCGCTGGCAACTCAGCAGATACTGATCCTCCTGCGTCAGGCAAGAACGGAACCGCCCCTCCCATAAAGTCCCGCTACGCCGATACGTCCGATTTGCATACTGCACATAACGCTGCCCCAGTGCTTTCATCAAATCCCCTGCACTACTTGCCGCCGCGCCACTCAACAACAGATGGACATGGTTGGTCATCAGCGCGTACGCATGAATTTGGCACCCCGTCTTGGCCGCATACTCGGCAAGCCATTCCAGATAAAACCGGTAATCCTCGTCAGCGAAAAAACACGCCTGACGATTATTGCCACGCTGGATGATGTGCAACGGAACACCGGGAAGAGTTACTCGGGGACGTCTGGGCATGATGAAACGCCGATAAAAAGTATCAGTAAGAGTCTATCAAGAAGCCAGGGGAAATCAACAAACCGTGGTCTGTCCCCGATTACGACAAACCGTGGTCTGTCCCCGATTACGTTCGGGTCTGACCCCTATTATTCTTAAATGACACGGCAAGAAGCGGGCACGTACTTGTTGCTTGCAGCTGCGCTCACGGCGCATGTCCAGTTAATAGCGCCAGCCACACCAACTCCTGGAGTAAGGGTAAATTGGACTGACTGTGCTGTGGCATTCATTGCTACAGAGATAATCCCCGTGGCGTCAGCACATTGCACAGAGGTCACCGCGCCGACCGCGCCAATATTATCAACTCCTCTGCAAGATCCGACAGCAATATTCCCTCCATTTGCAGCGATATTTTCAGCCACAGTAGGCTTTAATCCACTTGCTAAGTTAAGACCCTCTGTGACTCGCGCACGGACCGTATAGTCCTGATACGCCGGCAGCGCCACCGCAGCCAAAATACCAATAATCGCCACAACGATCATCAGTTCGATCAAGGTGAAACCCTTTTGAACGTTCTTCATTTGAATCTCCTTTTAGTGACAAGGCGGGAAAGCCGCTGAGTTACCTATAACAGTTTCCGTGCCAGGTTTTGCGAAACCGGGCCACCGGCCACTACAAATCCCGTAAACCCCTTGTCATTCATGGTGTTGCTGACTTTTGCTGGTCAGCGTAAAAAAACCCAGGCACCAAGCGAGAAAAGAGAGATGCCATTTTGCGTCACTCCAAATGGACGCAATGTGGCAGGCATATCGGCCAGTTCCGCCAAACAAGGAGCAGACAAAAGGGGACAGACCACGATTTTCAGATTTTCCGCGCCGGCCTTCCCAATCCGATCAGAAATATCACTTGACGTATGCACAATTATACGCATACTAAACACATGCGTTACACACACGACCCGAAAAAGCGAGCCGCAAACCTGAAGAAGCACGGCTATGACTTTGAGGACGCGCCCCAAGTAATTGAGAGCGGCCAGACCGTAACCTTCGAGGATCGCCGCTTTGACTACGATGAGCAGCGGTTCATTACGCTGGGGGTGTTGCGCGAGGATGTGGTGGTCATTACCACCGCCGAGACGGATGAAGATATCCGTGTGATTTCGATGCGGAAGGCAGAGCGAAATGAGCAAGAAATCTATTACAGCAAGCTTTGACGAAGAAGCCCCTATAACTCAGGGCGACATCGATGCCGGCAAGCTAGTCTTGCGCAAGCGGGTCGACGGCCGGGTGGTGCAGCCGAAGAAGCGCGTAACCCTGTACCTTGACGCTACTCTGGTGGACCGCTTCAAGGACATGGCCGGCGAGCGCGGCTATCAGACGCTCATCAACGAGGCTCTGAAGACCTCACTCCAGCAGGCCGATATTGAAGCGACAATCAGGAAGGTCATTCGCGAGGAACTGAAAGAGCGGAAGGCCGCATGATTTCTACCCGCCCCCGGCGCGTGTACGGAAAATAGGGGACAGACCACGGTTTCCCCTCATATCCGCCGCGCAACAGCAGGGGACACGACTTCACGATCCCCTCCCTGAGCTAACCCCTCAAAGCCCCATCGCCAAAACAATGGTGCTTAATGAGATGGTCAGCCCGATCCCCCTGACCATAGATTTTGCTGCGTCGTGGATGTTCGCTTGCTACACTGACAACATCCAACACCCAAGGGATTACCATGCCAACTATCAGCATGTTTTACGGTATTTTGATCTCGATGTATGTTTTCGATACAGAAAAACACCATTTGCCGCATATTCACGTGCGATATAACGAGTTCAAAGCCTCAATCGCCATCCCGGATGGAGAAACGCTGGAGGGGAATCTTCCCTCGAGGCAGATGAAGCTTGTCCAGGCGTGGATCGAACTACACCAAGATGATCTGATGGCTGACTGGTTTCTCGCCACCAATGGTCAGACACCTTTCAAAATTGACCCTTTGCGTTAACGAGGATACCAATGACACCAGATGTAGTACAGGTTAAGGCGCTGCGTGATTTTTCGCTTGAGGCCGTTTTTGCAAACGGGGAACGCCGCAGATTCGATATGAAGCCTTATATATCTTATCCGGCGTTCTCGCCGCTTGCAGAAACTAACTGCTTTTTGAAAGCGCATGTTGCTAACGGCACGGTGGTATGGACGGATGAGATTGACTTATCGCCCGACACCCTATATTTGCGCGGCGTACCGTTGTAGCAAAATCAGGGACAGACCACGGGTTCCCCTCATATCCCGCCATGGGTCGACCAGAACTGCGCAGGCGTCACAATGGGGAAGCGGTCGCCTATCACCAGCAGATCCTTGTCGCCAGTCACAAGGTAATCCACCCCTTGCGCACGCTGTGCAGCAAGCAGCGTGCCGAGTATCGGCTGGTCATTTTCGTCACGCAATTCGGGCTCATGGTTCGGCAAAGGATCGACGATCTCGGCCTGTATGGACAGGATATCGACCAAATCTTCGATTTCTGCGGCAGATAGACCGTGCCTGTTTGCCAGCCGTGGCAGGACACGACGCAACTCATCGAGGATAAATTCTGATAGAACAACATCGACGGAACCGTAACGCCATGCCGCCATGATTTTTCCGGGGATGCTCGCCGGATAGGCGATACCCGACAACAACACATTGGTATCCAGTACAACCCGTAGCGTCCCCATCGCGATCAGCGCGACGAGGATGCGCGATATTTGCTCCGCTCCTCAGCCACTGCCGACTCTATCTCGGCCAGCCCCTCGTTCTCGGGCGTGGTGGCAAAACCCGCTTCAATTCGCTGGCAGAGCGCGTCAAACCGATTTTGCATGCGCCGCATGCGCTCGAACAGACGAGCATCGACCAATGCCGCAACTGGTTTGCCATCCTTGTTGATGACGATGCTGTCATGCCGAAACTGGACCTGATTCAACATCTCGCCAAGATTTTGTCTAAAGGTGACTGCACTCGCCTGGGTAATCATCACTCGCTCCTCAAGTAGACCATAATGATCATTATGGTCACAGATATAAACCAGGTCAAATTTCCGGGAGAAATTGCGGGGAGCACGGCACCCAAAAAACTCAGTAATCGATCTGCGGCGCTTCCAGAAAGCGTTCGGCATAGCGGCGAAAGACCCCACTCAGGAGAAAAACCTCATGCAAGGCCGGGTCGATGTGGCCGTTGTTGCGGAATTTCTCCAGTATTCCCAGCGCCTGTGACAGCTTCATGCCGTCCTTGTACGGCCGATCCTTGGCGGTCAGCGCTTCGAAGATGTCGGCGATGCCCATCATCCGGGCTTGCCAGCTCATCTCTTCGCGCTTCAGGCCCTTCGGGTAGCCTTTGCCATCCATGCGCTCGTGGTGGCCACCGGCGTATTCGGGGACGTTTTTCAGATGCCGGGGCCATGGTAGCTGTTCGAGCATTTTGATGGTGGCGTCGATGTGGTGGTTGATGATGTCGCGTTCGGCTCGGGTCAGCGTGCCTGAGCGAATGGTGAGGTTTTCCAGTTCGTCGTCGGAGAGGAATGGCAGGTCATTCCCATCGGCGTCGCACCAGCGGTACTCGGCGGAAATCTGCCGAACGCGCTGAATCTCTGCATCCGACATTTTTTCGCAGCCGATATTGGCGCGATGCAGAATCCCACGGTCAACCGGAATTTTCTGGCAAAAATGAAAAAAGATTCGCTCGGCCTCGGCCGGCGCCATGCCTTCGGCAATGCTTTGCCACTTGCGTACCTCGGCGTCGCGGCGAACGACCTCGAAGCGGGTGTCGATCAGATGAATGCGGTCGTAAATGGTTTGCAGCTTGGTGGCTTTGTCGACGACGTGCACCGGCGTCGTGACCTTGCCGCAATCATGCAACAGGGCGGCGATACGCAGTTCGTAGCGGTCCTTGTCGGTCAGCTTGAAGTCGGCGAGCGGGCCTTCTGTGGCTGCGTCGGCCGCTTCGGCCAGCATCATGGTCAGTTCCGGCACGCGCTGGCAGTGACCGCCGGTATAGGGCGATTTTTCGTCGATGGCCAGGTTGATCAGCTTGATGAAGGACTCGAACAGTGTTTCGAGTTGCTGCACCAGCTGGCGGTTGCTCAGCGCAATGGCGGCCTGCGAGGCGAGCGACTCGGCGAGACGCTGGTCGGCTTGGGAAAATTCGACGACAGCCCCGGTCGCCGGGCTGATGGCATTGATCAGTTGCAGAACGCCGATAATCTCGCCTTCATGGTTTTTCATCGGCACCGTCAGGAAGGATTGCGAACGGTAGCCGGTACGGGCGTCGAACTGGCGCGTCCCGGAGAAATCGAAGCCCTCGGCACTGTAGGCATCGGCAATATTGACGGTCAGACCGGTAATTGCAGCATAGGCGGCGACCATGCAGTCATTGGCCGAGCCATCCGCCCGGTATAGCGACAGGTCGGGAAACTTGCCGGAAGTCGGTTGATCGCTGGAGCCGCCGAAGGCAAGTTGCAGCGAGTCGGTGCGGACGATTTCGAAATGCAGGTGGCGCCGGTCGTCGGAAAGCAGATAGAGGGTGCCGCCGTCGGCATGGGTAATCTGCTTGGCGGCGAGAATGATTTTTTCGAGCAGCAGCTTGATGTTGCGCTCGTTGGAGAGCGAGGCGCCAATGTCGTTGAGCTGATCGAGGCGGCGAAAGAGGTCGTCCGGTGTTTCCATGTCGGGCACAGCCCTGTCAGAACTCGAAAATCTGGTTGTTTTGCAACATATTGGGCGAAAAGTCACCAAGACAGAGGTCAATTTCTTCCATGGTCGCTTCGATCTGCCCGGGCTTGAGGTGCGTGATGTGAATCTGGCACGGATGCTGCAGTTTTTTCAGTTCAGCGGCCAGCATGTCGGGCCAGAAGTGTTTGGAAAGCTGCGCCAGCCGCCGCTCCCGGTTGGGAAAGGCGCATTCGATGATCAGGTGACGGAGGTTCGGAATACCGTTGACCGCCTGCCAGAAGGCATCGCACGGCCCGGTATCGCCGGAAAAGACCAGGCTGGCCGCCCCGGAATCGAGGCAGTAGCCGACAGCCGGCACGGTATGGTCGGCCGGCAACGCCGTTATGCGCCGTCCGGCCAGCACAATCGGCTCGGCCAGTTCGATGCTCCGATAGCGCATGAAGGCCTGCTCGACGGACGGCACGACCGAGAAGTCGGGCCAGATCGCCCAGTTGAAAACATGCTTGCGCAGGCTGTCGAGTACCGCTTCCGTGCCGTAGACCGTCAACGGCTTGTTACGGCGCTCGGCAACGGTATCGATCATCAGAGGCAGCGCGGTGATGTGGTCGAGATGGCTATGCGTCAGAAAAACGTGGTCGATCGCCGCCAGTTCAGCAATCGACAATTCGGTCACGCCAGTGCCGGCATCGATCAGGATGTCGTGATCGACCAGAAAAGAGGTGGTTCGCTGGTGCCTGCCGCCGATACCGCCGCTGCAGCCGAGGACGCGTAGCTTCATGCTTGTTTGGCCTACCAATAGTTTGGGCCGCCCCACGGCTTGCCCGGGTGCTGGCCGCTTCGGATTGTAACGCTCCGACCGGGCCGCCGCCCAGTCACCGTCAGGCCTTGAGGAAAAATTCCATCTTGATGCCGGCAATCTCGATGACATCATGGTCGCCCAGCGGAACAGCCTGCGCATCGAGCGCCTTGCCATTGACGATGGGGAACTGGCGCCCTTCGACATGCGTAATGAAATAGCCATGCGGCCGCTTGGCGATCACGGCCACCTGCAAGCCGGGCTTGCCCAGCGTCGTCAGCGTCTTGGTCAGATCCAGTTCCTTGCCCGCATTCGGGCCATTCAAGAGCTGGATGGCCGCCGCCATGCCAGGCACCGGCGCCTTGGGCTGGGAGGCCATGCCGATGCTGGATCGGCTCATGTTTTCCGTCGGCGCCAGTTGCAGTTCGGAAGGCAGCTTGAGCGAACCCGAACGGATCGCCGCGTTCCTTTCGAAATCGCTGGCCGCGGCGCCCGCCTGCAGATCGGCCATGTACTTGAGCTTGTACTTGCCCAGTTCGATGATGTCGTTGTTGCGCAGGAAGTGCTTCTTGATCGGTTGGCCATTGACCAGCGTGCCGTTGGTGCTGTTGAGGTCCTCGAGGAAGGAATCGGCCAGAATGGTGACGACGACGGCATGCTCGCCGGAGATCGCCAGATTGTCGATCTGGATGTCATTCTGTGGCTTGCGACCAATGGTCAGGCGCTCCTGGTTGAGCTGGATCTCCTTGAGCACCAAGCCATCCATAGAAAGGATCAGTTTTGCCATCTTGCCTTCCTCATATCACTGCAAACAGGCCAGCAGCCGCTGCCACCAGCCCCTGGGCGAAGCGAAATCGCCCACCACCTTGACCAGAATAACCGACACATTGTCCCGCCCGCCATTGACATTGCTCATGTGCACCAGATGATCCGCCGCCAGAGCCAGATTGTCGCGCAGTGTCAGCAGGGTTACCGCAATCTCCTCATCCTCGATCATGTCGTTCAGGCCATCGGAGCACAGCAACATAATATCCCCGGGACCTACGTCGTAATCATGGACTTCAACCTCGACCTCGGGATCGACCCCGAGCGCTCGCGTCACCAGATTCCGGTTTTCCGCATACCGCGCCTGTTCGGCAGTGATGATGCCATTATCAAGCTGTTCCTGTAAGAGGGAATGATCGCGCGTCAGTTGCTCGAAGCATTCGCCGCGCAAGCGATACAGGCGTGAATCACCGACATGCGCGACACTCATCCGGTTATCGTAGAACCACGCCATGACAAGTGTCGTGCCCATGCCGGTGTACTGGGAGCAACTCCGGGCGGCATTGAAGATGGCCAGATTGGCCGCCCTCACTTCATTGACGATATGCGCTTCGACGCTCGCTGCATCGTGCAGTCCCCGCGTCAAAACGGCGGGAGAATTGATGACCCCCGCGATATCCTCGGCCAGGCGGGTCGTTGCCAAGCCGCTGGCCACCTCGCCAGCGCTATAACCGCCCATGCCATCGGCCAGGATGGCCACGCCAAGGCCGGCATCGGCAAAGACAGCATCTTCGTTGTGCGAACGGATCATGCCCGGATCGGTGCGCATCACCATTTCCAGGGCATCGGCCAGCCTCATCGGGCAAACCTGATTGAAGAACATGTGCCCGGGGCCGACTTTTCGACGTGCAGCGCCAGCGGAACAACTCGCATCCGGCGACATTGATCTGCTTTTCCATACGCTGCCCCGAACATTTCCCCTCCGCCGATGGCCGTCCCCCAATCGTTTTGGAGACACAAAACCGTGACATTCTTACTTGTCGCAAGGTTTCGGTCAAACCTCATTCCATGGGGATAGTCTGGCCCAAGCCTTTTGCTTCGGCGGCGGCCAGCACCCGCAGCGCCACGGCAAGATCCTGAATGGCCATCCCCTGCGACTCGAACAGCGTGATCTGTTCGGCCGACACTCGCCCGGCGTGGCGTCCGACTATCACCTCGCCCAGTTCCACCAGTTGCCTGGCGTGCAGGCGGCCTTTCTCCAGCAGGGGCAACAGGTCGCCAGCCTCGGCCAGCGCCGTCGGCACTGCATCGACCGTAATCAGGTCGCAGCGCCTGACGGCTGCCTCGGACAACTCCTGACGAATCAGCGAATTGGAACCGGCGGCATTGATATGCACCCCGGGCTCGAGCCAGGCGGCGTCGAACAAAGGCTGCGCCGCCGTCGTCACCGTCCCGATGACATCACTGCCGCGCACGGTTTCTTCGGCACTTGCGGCCGGCTCGACGGCAATACCCGTCGTTTCGCTCAGGCGCCGGCAAAAATCCTGCAATTTGTCGGCCTTCCGGCCGAATACCTTGACGCGCTCCAGTGGCAGGGCGGCGCAGATGGCCCGGACATGGCCTTCGGCCTGCCAGCCTGATCCAAACACGCCGGCCACGCTGGCGTCGGGCCGCGCCAGCCAGCGGGCCGCGACACCGCTCGCCGCACCGGTGCGGATCATGCCCAGATAGTCGGCCGCGATGATCGCCTTGAGCTGCCCCGTCGCGGCATCGAACAAATGGACCAGAAAACGGTTGCCGCTCTTGTTGCTCGTGTAAGCCTTGTAGCCGATCACGCCTTGCGCCGGGAGGGCGCCCTGCAGGATATGCAGCGTCGTCTGCGGCAAGCGGCTGCGCGCCCGCGGCGTATCCTGCGCCAGACCGTTGGCCAGGTCGCGTTGCGCCGATTCGACAGCTTCGAGCGCCATTTCCACGGTCAACAGGTTTTTTACGTCATTTTCCGAAAGAAACAAGGCCACGATGTGCTCCCTAAACGATGGTCACGTCCTGCCGTGCAAGAGCCCGCCGCTCAAGCCAGCGGCCGACAAAAACAACCAGCAAGGCACCAACGATTCCGGCCGCCTTGGCCGACCATTCCGGCAGTTGCGGCAGGATGGCGATGACGCCAGGATCGGAAAAAATCATTTGCCCGGCAACGTAGCCGAGCAAAGCGGCACCAAACAGGACGATGGACGGAAAACGCTCCATCCAGTGCAGGATCAGCTGGCTCGACCAGACGATCAGCGGAATGCTGACGGCCAGCCCGAAAAGGAGCAAGGCCAGACTGCCCTGGGCGGCGCCAGCAACGGCAATCACGTTGTCGAGGCTCATGACGAAATCGGCGACCACAATGGTCTTGACAGCGCCCCAGAGATTCCCCGAAGACTCGATATCATGCCCCTCCTCATCCTCCGGCAACATGAGCTTGACGGCGATCCACACCAGCAACAGGCCGCCGACGAGTTTGAGCCACGGCAGGTTCATGACCAGCGCGGCAAACACCGTGAGCACGACGCGCAGGCTCACGGCGCCGGCGACGCCCCAGAAAATGCCTGTTTTGCGCTGCTCCGGCGACAGGTTGCGGCAGGCCAGTGCGATGACCACGGCGTTGTCGCCGGAGAGCACGATGTCGATCAGGATGATCTGGCCGACAGCGGCCCAGAAAACGGCGGAGGTGAAATCGAGTTCCATGTTTCAATCCACGCCCGGCTTGGCCGGACAAAAAAAAGACGGGCTCATGGCCCGTCTTTTTAGTTGAGCCAGGCTCGAATTTTACAGCAAGGCCTTGAGCAGCCTGGCCATTTCGGACGGGTTGCGCGTCACGGTGAAACCACACTCTTCCATGATGGCGAGCTTGGCATCAGCCGTGTCGGCACCGCCGGAGATCAGGGCACCAGCGTGACCCATGCGCTTGCCGGCCGGTGCGGTGACACCGGCGATGAAGCCGACGATCGGCTTCTTCATGTTTTCCTTGCACCACATGGCGGCTTCGGCTTCGTCAGGACCACCGATTTCGCCGATCATGATGACCGCGTCGGTATCCGGATCGTCGTTGAAAGCCTTCATGACGTCGATGTGCTTGAGACCGTTGATCGGGTCACCACCGATACCGACGGCCGACGACTGGCCGAGACCGATTTCGGTCAGCTGGCCGACGGCTTCGTAGGTCAGGGTGCCGGAACGGGAAACGACGCCGATGCGGCCCTTGCGGTGGATGTGACCCGGCATGATGCCGATCTTCACTTCGTCCGGGGTGATCAGGCCAGGGCAGTTCGGGCCGAGCAGCAGGGTCTTCTTGCCACCGGCGGCTTCCTTGGCCTTCATCTTGTTGCGCAGGATCAGCATGTCGCGAACCGGGATGCCTTCGGTGATGCAGATGGCCAGATCGAGGTCGGCTTCAACGGCTTCCCAGATGGCAGCGGCAGCACCCGGGGGCGGCACGTAGATGACGGAAACGGTGGCGCCGGTTTCGGCCGCGGCTTCCTTGACGGAACCGAAGATAGGAATGTTGAAGATGCTTTCGCCAGCCTTCTTCGGGTTCACGCCGGCAACGAAGCATTCCTTGCCGTTGGCGTATTCCTGGCACTTTTCCGTATGGAACTGGCCGGTCTTGCCGGTGATGCCCTGGGTAATGATGCGGGTGTTTTTATTGATGAAAATGGACATTCAATAGCTCCTTACTTGACCGCAGCAACGATCTGGGTGGCGGCTTCGGCCATGGAATCGGCAGAGATGATGGGCAGACCGGATTCCTTGAGAATCTTCTTGCCGAGATCCTCGTTGGTGCCCTTCATGCGCACGACGAGCGGCACGGACAGATGGGTTTCCTTGGCTGCAGCAACGACGCCGGCAGCGATGGTGTCGCACTTCATGATGCCGCCGAAGATGTTGACCAGGATGCCCTTGACCTTGGTGTTCTTGAGCATGATCTTGAAGGCTTCGGTAACCTTCTCGGTCGTCGCGCCGCCGCCAACGTCGAGGAAGTTGGCCGGCTCGGAACCGAACAGCTTGATGGTGTCCATGGTGGCCATGGCCAGACCGGCGCCATTGACCAGACAGCCGATGTTGCCGTCGAGCGAGATGTAGGCCAGATCGAACTTGGAGGCTTCGACTTCGTCGGCATCTTCTTCGTCCAGGTCGCGCATGGCGACGATCTCTTCCTGACGGTAGAGGGCGTTGGCGTCGAAGTTGAACTTGGCGTCGATGGCCTTGACGGTACCGTCGGTTTCGTGGATCAGCGGATTGATTTCAGCCAGCGAAGCATCCGTTTCCATGTAGCAGGTGTAGAGCTTCTTGAGCGTGTCGATACACTGCGGAATCGAGGCTTCCAGCATGCCCATGCCCTTGGCCAATTCCAGGCCTTGCGCGTCGGTCAGGCCGACCAGCGGGTTGATGAAGACCTTGACGATTTTTTCCGGGGTCTTGTGGGCAACTTCCTCGATGTCCATACCGCCTTCGTACGAAGCCATCATGGCGACGGACTGGGTGGCACGATCGGTCAGCGCAGCAACGTAGTACTCGTGCTGGATGTCAGCGCCTTCTTCGATCAGCAGATGGCGAACCTTCTGGCCTTCCGGACCGGTCTGGTGCGTGATCAGCTGCATGCCGAGAATCTGGCCGGCGTACTCGCGCACTTTTTCCAGCGAAGTTGCGACCTTGACGCCGCCGCCTTTGCCACGGCCACCAGCGTGGATCTGGGCTTTGACGACCCAGACCTTGCCGCCCAGGGTTTCAGCTGCCTTGACTGCGTCTTCGACGGTCGTGCAGTGAATCCCGCGCGGAACCGTAACGCCGAATTTCTTCAGGAGTTGTTTGCCCTGATATTCGTGAATTTTCATGCGCTTTCCTTGCGTTTAGTTGAGTTGCGAGCAATGAGCGGTGGCCGAAACTTCCCCCGACCCCACCCGGTTATACCGGCTTGAACTCAAAATCTTACCACAGACGCAAACAATCGCGGCACGCCGAAATTCATAATTACAGGGTTGATTCCGTGGCCAGCATCACCTTGCGCAACAAGGGGAGCAGCATGGCCGCCGCCAACAGCAGACTGATCACGGCGGCCAGCCAGAAACCGGCGACGCCGAGCGGCGTGGACCAGCGGTAACAGAGCCAGGCGCCACCGAGCAGGCCGACGCCCCAGAAGCAGAAAATCTGCACCAGCATGGGCACGAAAGTGACGCGATAGGCCCGCAAAACGTGGCCGGCGATGGTCTGCAGCGCATCGAAAAATTGATAGATGGCGACATAGATGATCAGGCTCATGGCCACGGCGCGCACGGTTGGATCATCGGTATAGGCGGCGACCAGCGGTTCGGCGCTGAGCCAGAGCAAAAAACCGACAGTGGAAGACGAGACGCCCGCCAGAATCAGTCCGGCCCGGATCGTCCCCCGCGCCCGCGCCGCGTCATGGGCACCGACCGCCTGACCAACGGCGACCATGGTGGCGATGCCAAGCGACAATGGCAGCATGTAGATCAGTGCCGACAGGTTGGCCACGATGCGATGACCGGCCACCACGGTCGCCCCGAGCGAAGCGACAAACAGCGCGATCAGCGTGAACGAGGTAATTTCGACGAGATTCGACAAGCCCATCGGCACCCCTATGCGCAGCAGTTCGCGCCAGGCGGCCCAGTTTGGCGACCGCCAGTTGGAAAACGGCCGATAACGCCGGCCGAGCGGCCCGAAGGCGAGATAGGCGGCGGCGCTGGCACAGGCCAGCCAGCCGATCAGGATATTGGACAGCGCGCACCCGGCCACGCCGAGCGGTTCGCCGAGCCAGCCCTGCAAGGCCAGCCCCCAGGCCAGTAGCGCATGCAGAGCCAGGCTGGACAGCCCGATGCCCATGAGCACGCGCGGTTTGCCCAGCGCATTGCAGAACGCCCAGAAAGTCCGGTAGAACAGCGAAGCCGGCAGGCCCCAGGCGAGCAGGGCGAGATATTGGCGAACCTTGGCCTCGACCGCCGCATCCATGTCCGCCATGCCGAGCACGGCACCCGGATGAGTCAGGAACAGGATGCCCGGCACGGCGAGCAGCATGGCCAGCCAGAATCCCTGCTGGAGTATGCCAGCCACCTCGTCATCGCGCCCGGCGCCGTGCAGGTGGGCGACAACCGGCGACACGGCCTGCAGGATGCCGACCAGCGCGAAGACGACCGAAACATGGATGCCGCCGCCAATTGCCACGGCAGCCAGATCGAGCGAGCTGACATGGCCGAGCACGGCGGTATCGACCACCATCATGCCGATGGAGGACAACTGGGCGATCAAAATGGGGAGGGCGTGGGCAATCAGGCCACGCGCGGCGGCGCGAAACATGGGGCCGGATTGTCGCATACCCCGCCCGGCCGCCCATTCCGACGGTCAACCGGGTTTACTGCGTGAAACGTAAAAATGGCCTGAATTCACAAGTCACGACAGCGCTGCATAGCCAATGCCAGCCGCGACGGCGGGACGCCACCCCTCAAACAATGCGCGCGCGCAGCGTTCCAACACCGTCGATGCCCCCTTCCAGCACATCGCCCGGCACGATCGGCCCAACCCCGGCCGGCGTGCCGGTGTAGATCAGGTCACCGGCTTCGAGACGAACCAGCGTCGACAGGTTGCTGACAATCTCCGCCACCTTCCACATCATCGCCGACAGGTCGCCATCCTGCCGCGGCTGGCCATTCACCGTCAGCCAGATGCGGCCGGCCGCAGGGTGGCCGCACAGCGCCACCGGGCGGATGGCACCGGCCACGGCCGACTGGTCGAAACCTTTGCTCATGTCCCAGGGATGGCTCTTTTCCTTGGCCTTCGCCTGCATGTCGCGGCGCGTCAGGTCAAGGCCGACGGCGTACCCGAAAACCAAGCCGGTTGCGGCGTCGACCGTCACATTGGCGCCGCCGGCCCCCAGGGCAACGACCATTTCGACCTCGTGATGCAAGTTGTTCGTCTGCGGCGGATAGGCCACGCTGATTTCACCCTCGCCACTGACCACGGCGTCACCCGGCTTGGTGAAGAAAAATGGCGGCTCACGCCCCTCGGCCTGATCGATCGCGCCCATCTCGCGGGCGTGGTCGGCATAGTTGCGGCCGACACAAAAAATACGCCGGACCGGAAAGCGCTGCCCGCTCCCGACAACCGGCAAGGTAGCGACTGGATGCGGAGGAAAGACAAGGCTCATGGGACGGCTCCGGAATCGATGGTCAGGGCTGGAAGTGTGCAACATTTCATCCTTCCCCGGCCAGCCCGGTGTTAAAGTTTTGGCATCAAAAAACCAATTGACATAGACCCCCGGATGATCGCTTCACGACTGCTGCGCCATACCCTGCTGAGCGCGGCAATTTTCTCGGGTGCGGCCAGCGCCGTCGGACTCGGCGAAATCACCCTCCATTCGCGCATCGGCGAGGCCCTGCGCGCCGATATCCCGGTCATCTCCGGCGGCGAATCCCTCGATGCCGCCTGTTTCTCTCTCGTTCCCGTTCCCAACGCCGATTTTCCGGTCATCACTGCCGCCCGGACGCGACTGGTGCGCATCGGCCCGGATTACCGGCTGATCCTCACGGGCAGCAAGGCCATCGACGAGCCGGTCATCGTCATCAGCCTGCGCGCCGGCTGCGGCATGGATGTGCGGCGCGAATACGTGCTGCTGCCGGCACCGCCGCTGAGCTCCGCCACCGACATCGAGTCGCCGCCGACAGTGGCCAGCCCGGCACCGCGCGACGTGCCGCGCCGCCGCGTGGCGGCAGAACGTTTCAGCGAAACCTGGGCGGCCGACAGCGATGCGCCCCCGCAGCCGGCAGCCAAACCCCGCCCGCCTCGCACCGCGCCAAGCGCGGCGACCAAGCCAAAGAAGCCGCTGCCACGCGACACGCTGGCCGGCATCGCCAGCGGCAAGGATCGGATCGTCCTCGGCGCCGCCCTCGACGACCTGCCGCCACCCGGCGCCGGCGACCCGCTCGCCCCGGTCAACGAACTCGACGAGCGCCTGCTCAAGATGGAAACGACGCTGCATCTGCTTAACCAGGAAGTCGACAAATTGAGCACGGCCGTGACCCTGGGCGCCGAATCGCGTGCCGTGCGGGAAAAGCTGCAGGACATGCAGGCACAACAGGCCACACCGGGCATCCTGCCCAGCGTCCAGGCTGCCACGCCGCAAACCCCGGCTCGAGCCAAGTCCACGGCCGACGGCTGGCTCGAGTTGCTGTTCGGTCTCCTGCTTGGTGGCAGCGTTTCAGCCGGCGTCGCCCACTTGGTCAGTCGCCGGCACGACCAGGCGCGCAGCGTTAGCGCCCTGACCCCGCACAACGCAAAATCCGGCAAGCGGCGGCGTCAGACGACGGTTTGACAAGGAAAAACCCCAGGCAAGAAGGCATCGATTTCTGAGCCCACGTCGCCTGCCATCATCCTTGAAACCTCAGTTGGACGTGGCAGATGGTGCGCCGGGGCGGGATGGCCGGCGCGAAGCGACGCCGCCGCAGGCTCATGCCGGCAAGAAGGAGCGACAAAGCCGGGCGCCCGACCCGGCGTGCCAGCGGCCACGTCGCGCTGTCAGCCAACGGGTGGATCGCCTCGAAGGCGCAAAGGCCTGTATTCAGGCGGCTGGCCAAGGCTGGATAAGCGGTCAACTGAGGTTTCAAGGTTCATTGCCACGGTCAACCGGAAATTTCGGCCAAATCTGAAATCGGGGTTTGCCGCCTTTCCGGCAAATCCGGAACTGCCTAGACCGGGTTATCCACATCGACGAATTCGCAGGCGATGCCGAACCGCTGCGCCAGATGCCCGGCCAGAGCCTGCACCCCGTAGCGCTCGGTGGCATGATGCCCGGCCGCCAGATAGGCCACCCCGCTCTCGCGGGCCAGATGCACGGTCTGTTCCGAAATTTCGCCGGACATGAAGGCGTCAACACCGAGCGCGATGGCCTGCTCGAAATAGCCTTGTGCGCCACCCGAGCACCAGGCGATCCGCCGAATCGGCCGGGCGCCATCGCCGATCACCATCGGTTCCCGCCCGAGAACAGCCGCCACTTTCGCCGCCAGCGCCGTCAAATCACAAGGCTCGGCCAACGTTCCCAGCCAGGCGATATCCTGCTCGCCAAAGCGGCCGTCAGCAATCCAGCCGAGCCGGCTCGCCAACTGGGCGTTGTTGCCAAGCTCCGGATGGGCGTCGAGCGGCAGGTGGTAAGCCAGCAGGTTGATGTCGTTGGCCAGCAGCGTCGCCAGCCGCTTGCGCCGGATGCCGGTGACCCGGCCATCCTCGCCTTTCCAGAAATAGCCGTGGTGCACCACGATGGCATCGGCATGGCGGTCAAGCGCCGCATCGAGCAGTTCCTGACTGGCCGTCACGCCGGTCACAATGCAGGCGATCTCGGATCTGCCTTCCACTTGCAGGCCGTTTGGGCAATAATCCCGGAACCTTCCGGGCATCAACAGCCCCTCCAGATACTCCAACAATTCTTCACGCTTCATCGAGACAATTTCCATGCAGAGGTTGTGGCTGATTTTTGCACAAACGGTCACCGTTGCGCTGGCCATTCTGTTCGTCGTCTCCACGCTGAAACCGGAATGGCTGCCGCCACGGCAGGCGGTCGTCGCCCTGCAGGAAGCCCCGGCCGGCAGCGACGACGGCAAGGTCGCGCCAACCGGCTCGTATCGCGACGCGGCCCGTGCCGCGCTACCTTCTGTTGTCCACATCTACACGACGCAGCAAATCAAGCAGCAGCGCCACCCGCTGTTCGACGACCCGATTTTCCGTCACTTCTTTGGCGAGCGCCCCGAGGGTCAGGCGCAGCGCAACTCCGGCCTCGGCTCCGGCGTCATCGTCAGTCCCAACGGCTACATCCTGACCAACTTCCACGTCATCGACGGCGCCGACGACATTCAGGTTTCGCTCAATGACAGCAAGACCTACAAGGCCAGGATCGTCGGCAGTGACCCGGAATCCGACCTCGCCATCCTGCAGATCAAGGCCGACAAGCTGCCGGTCGTCACCTTCGGCCAGATGGACAGCCTGCGCGTCGGCGATGTCGTGCTCGCCATCGGCAATCCCTTCGGCGTCGGCCAGACGGTGACCATGGGCATCGTTTCAGCGCTCGGCCGCTCGCATCTCGGCATCAACACCTTCGAGAACTTCATCCAGACCGATGCCGCGATCAACCCCGGCAACTCCGGCGGCGCCCTGATCGACGTCAACGGCAACCTGGTCGGCATCAACTCCGCCATCTACTCGCGCACCGGCGGCTCGCTCGGCATCGGCTTCGCCATCCCGGTGTCCAGCGCCCGCAGCATCATGGAACAGATCATCCGGACCGGCGCCGTGACGCGCGGCTGGATCGGCGTCGAAGCCCAGGAAATCACGCCCGAACTGGCCGAATCCTTCGGCCTGCCCGACAACGAAGGCGCCCTGATCGCCGGTGTCGTGCGCGGCAGCCCAGCCGACAGCGCCGGCATCCGTCCCGGCGATGTCCTGCTCTCGGTTGGCGGCAAGGCCGTCAAGGATCCGCAGGTCATGCTCGACCTGATTGCCGCCCTGAAACCGGACGACCGCTCGGCTTTCCGCCTGCGCCGCGACAAGACCATCGTCGAAGTCCAGGTGAAGATCGGCAAACGCCCGGCCATACGCGCCGAAAAAGAGTAAGCCATGTGCCAGTTGCTCGGCATGAACTGCAACGTGCCGACCGATATCTGCTTTTCCTTCAGCGGCTTCCAGGCCCGGGGCGGCGCCACGGATGTTCATTCGGATGGCTGGGGCATCGCCTTCTTTGAAGGCAAAGGCACCCGCCTCTTCCTCGATCCGCAGCCGTCGAGTACCTCGCCGGTCGCCGAACTGGTCCGCCACTACCCGATTCGCTCGAAGAACGTCATCGCCCACATCCGCAAGGCGACGCAGGGGGCCATCGGGCTGGAAAACACCCATCCGTTCATGCGCGAACTGTGGGGCCGTTACTGGATTTTCGCCCACAACGGCAACCTCTTCGATTTCATGCCGCAACTCGATGGCAGCTTCGTTCCGGTCGGCCTGACCGACAGTGAACGCGCCTTCTGCTGGCTGCTGCAGGAGTTGCGCCGGCGCTTCGGCAACCATGTACCGGAGCGCAGCGCGCTGTTCGACGCGATTCATGCGCTGACGCTGGAAATTTCGCAGCATGGCGAGTTCAATTTCCTGCTCTCGAATGGCGACTGCCTGTTCGCCCACGCCTCGACCAAACTGAGCCACATCGTGCGCAAGGCGCCATTCGCCCAGGCCCACCTGAAGGATCAGGATGTAACCGTCGATTTCAGCGATGTGACCTCGCCGGATGACCGCGTCGCCGTCATCGCCACCCTGCCGCTGACCGACAACGAAGCGTGGACCGACATGCCGCCGGGGACGCTGTGGTGGTTCGAGGAAGGGACGCCGGTCAAGACCTTGCCGACGCGGCCGGGGCCGGTGAAGAAGCCCTGATCAGCGGCCCGGCAGCTTGCGGAATTCTTCTTCCGCCTTGTCCATTTCGGATTCCATTTTTGCGTCATTTTCCGGGTTCACCGTGGGAGTGGCCTCCACCGGTGCCGGACGCGACACCAGTCGCGACACCAGGATGCCCAACTCGTAGAGCAGGCACATCGGGATGGCCAGCGCCAGTTGGGAAACGACATCGGGCGGCGTCACCACGGCGGCCACCACGAAGGCGCCGACGATGAAGTAGGAACGCCACTCCTTGAGCTTTTCGACGGTCACGACGTTGAGCTTGACCAGCATGACGAGCGCCACCGGCACCTGGAAAGAAAGACCAAAAGCCAGGAACATGGTCATCACGAAGGACAGGTAGGCCTCGATGTCAGGCGCCGGCGTAATACTCTTCGGCGCGAAACTGTTGATGAAGCTGAACACCTGGCCGAAGACGAAGAAGTAGCAGAAGGCCATGCCCGAGACGAACAGGAAAGTGCTCGAAACGATCAGCGGAATGCCCAGACGCTTTTCGTGGGCATAAAGACCCGGCGCCACGAAGGACCAGACCTGATAAAGAATGAACGGCAAGGCCAGCACGAAGGCGACCATCGCCGTGACCTTGAGCGGCACCATGAACGGCGTGATGACGCCGATGGCGACCATCTTGGTGCCTTCCGGCAAGGCATTGGTCAACGGTGCGGCAAGGATGTCGTAAATTTCACCCGGCCCCGGATAAATACACAGGGCGCCAAGCACGACCGCGATGGCGATCAGGCTGCGCAACAGGCGATCACGCAACTCAACCAGGTGCGAGATGAAGGAGTCTTCCTGGGGTTCGCTCATGCCGCCGGCTTATTGGTAGCGTCGGCGACGGGCAGGGTTTCCGTCAGCGTGTTGGCCGTCGACTGCAACTCGGCCACAGCCTCCTTGGCCGGCGCCTCGATCGCGCTGCGTGCCGTTTCGTATTCGTTGCGCACCGAGCTTTCCAGTTCGCGGGCTGATTCGGAAACCTGGGATTGCAGTTTTCTCAGCTCGTCGAGTTGAACCTCGCGACTGATGTCCGACTTGACATCGCTAACATAGCGCTGGGCGCGACCGAGCAGATGCCCGAGCGTGCGTGCCACCTTGGGCAGGCGCTCGGGGCCGATGACGATCAGCGCCACGATGCCGATCACCATCAATTCGGAAAAGCCGATATCGAACATACTTTTAGTAGTTAGTTATTAGTTACTAGTTTTTAGCTAAAAGCTAACAACTAGCGACTCGCAACTAGCTTTTCGTCTTTTCCTTGACTTCAACGTCGATGGTCTGACCGCCCACCTGCTGGGTCGGCTGCGCTGCGTCGGCCGGCTTGTCGCCTCCCGTCGCGTCCTTCATGCCGTCCTTGAAACCCTTGACGGCACCGCCGAGATCCTGCCCGACATTGCGCAATTTCTTGGTACCGAAAATAAGCATGACGATGACCAGAACGATCAGCCAGTGCCAAATGGAAAAACTGCCCATGATGTGTCTCCTAGATGCGTTTGAGCATGGGGCCGACCGGATCTGGTCCGCCCACGATGTGCGCGTGCAGGTGCGGCACTTCCTGCTGCCCCACACGTCCTGTGTTGATGATCACCCGGAAACCATCCGGGCTGCCTTGAGTTACCGCAATTTCGTTGGCCTTGGCCAAAATCCTGCCGAGCACCGGGACATCTTCGGCAGCGGCAGTCGCCAGCGAGGCGATGTGCTTCTTTGGAATCACCAGTACATGGACCGGCCGCGCCGGGTTGATGTCATTGAAGGCGAGGATATCCTCGTCTTCATAGACCTTCTGCGCCGGAATCCTGCCGTCGACGATCTTGCAGAAAATGCAGTCGCTCACTTGTTGCCCCGCGCCGCCTTTTCGTCGATACCGGAAATGCCTTCGCGGCGGCGCATTTCCTGCGAAACGTCCTCGATGCTCAGGCCGTAGAAGGCGAGCAGGACGAGCACGTGATAAATGACATCGGTCGATTCCCAGACGATGTTGAGGCGCTTGCCATCCTTGGCGGCCATGATCAGTTCGGCAGTTTCCTCACCGATTTTTTTCAGAATCGAATCAGGACCTTCCGAAAAGAGCTTGGCGGTGTAGGACTTTTCCGGATCGGCGTGCCGACGGGAAGCCAGCGTCTCGGAGAGACGGTGCAGGATGTCATGGGTGCTCATTTGTAGATTTCCTTCGGGTCTTTCAGAACCGGATCAGCGGGAACCCAGCGGTCCCCGTTCAATTCATTGAAAAAACAGCTTTCACGGCCAGTATGACAGGCAATCCCGCCCACTTGTTCAATGCTCAAGAGCAGCACGTCGCCGTCGCAATCGGTGCGAATGGAGCGGATCCTCTGGAAATGCCCCGACTCCTCGCCCTTGCGCCACAGACGCTTTCTCGAGCGCGACCAGTATACCGCGTTGCCGCAGAGAACCGTTTCCTGCAGCGACTCGCGATTCATGTACGCGAACATGACGACGCGGCTGTTCTGATCCTGGGCGATGGCCGGGATCATGCCGTCGGCGTCCCACTTCAACGCGGCGAGCCAGTCCAGGGAATTGTCGAGATCAGCCATTTCGATTTTGGGCGTTTTTTCCGGTCGACCGTCAGAGTCGCACTTCGATGCCACGTGCCGCCATGTATTCCTTGGCCTGACGCACGGTGTATTCGCCAAAATGGAAGATCGAGGCGGCCAGCACCGCATCGGCGCGGCCTTCGCTGACGCCATCGGCCAGATGCTGCAGGTTGCCGACGCCGCCCGAGGCGATGACCGGAATACTCACCGCATCGGAGACGGCACGGGTCAGCGCCAGGTCGAAACCGTTCTTGGTGCCATCGCGATCCATGCTGGTCAGCAGGATTTCGCCAGCCCCCAGCGCCGCCACTTTTTTGGCCCATTCAATCGTATCGAGGCCGGTGTCGTTACGGCCGCCATGCGTAAAGACGTGCCACTGGCCCGGTGCCACCTGCTTGGCGTCGATGGCGACGACGATGCACTGCGAGCCGACCTTGCTCGAGGCGTCGAAAACGAGATCGGGATTCTGCACCGCCGCCGTGTTCATCGACACCTTGTCGGCACCGGCATTGAGCAGACGACGGACGTCCTCCACCTTGCGCACGCCACCACCGACGGTCAGCGGAATGAAGACCTGCTCGGCGCAGGCTTCGACGATGTGCAGGATGATGTCGCGCTGGTCGCTCGAGGCCGTGATATCGAGGAAAGTCACCTCGTCGGCGCCCTGCTCGTTGTAGCGGCGGGCGATTTCGATCGGATCGCCGGCATCGCGCAGGCCGACGAAATTGGTGCCCTTGACGACGCGGCCAGCCGTGACGTCAAGGCAAGGGATGATGCGTTTGGCGAGCATCAGGCGCGCGCTTTTGCCATCAGATCGTCGGCCATGTCCTGCGCCGCCTTGAAGTCGAGCGAACCATCGTAAACGGCGCGACCGGCGATGGTGCCGACGACGCCTTCGCCTTCGACGGCGCACAGGGCACGAATGTCGTCAAAGCCGGTCAGTCCGCCGGAAGCGATGACCGGAATGGTCAGCGCCTGGGCCAGACGGACGGTGGCCTCGATGTTGAGGCCGGAGAGCATGCCGTCGCGGCCGATGTCGGTGTAGATGATCGACTCGACGCCGTAGTCTTCGTATTTCCTGGCCAGATCGACGACATCGTGGCCGGTCAGCTTGGACCAGCCGTCGGTGGCGACCTTGCCGTCCCTGGCATCGAGGCCGACGATGATGTGGCCGGGGAAGGCGACGCAGGCGTCGTGCAGGAAGCCGGGGTTCTTGACGGCCGCCGTGCCGATGATGACGTAGGTCAGGCCGCCGTCGATGCAGGCTTCGATGGTATCGAGATCGCGAATGCCACCGCCGAGCTGGACGGGAATCTCGTCGCCGACTTCGGCCAGGATGGCCCTGATCGCCGCCGCATTCTTCGGCTTGCCGGCAAAGGCGCCATTGAGGTCGACCAGATGCAGGCGACGGGCGCCTTGCTCGAGCCAGTGCCGCGCCTGCTCGGCCGGGCTATCGGAAAAGACAGTGACCTGTTCCATCAGGCCCTGCTTGAGACGGACGCATTGGCCGTCCTTGAGATCAATCGCGGGAATAATCAGCATGGGATTCTAGGAGATTAAATTCGACAGATGCGAATCAGGGGTGCCACTCGACGAAGTTTTTCAGGAGTTGCAGGCCGTCACGAGCACTTTTCTCGGGGTGGAACTGAACCGCGAAGATATTATCCCGCCCCACCGCACAGGTAAAGGGGACGCCATATTCGCAACTCCCCGTCACCAGTGCCGAATCGGCCGGTTCGACAAAGTAGCTGTGCACAAAATAGAAGCGCGAGCCGTCGGCGATGCCATTCCACAGCGCGTGCGGTTTCTGGCACACCTCGTTCCAGCCCATGTGCGGCACTTTGAGGCGTTCGCCGGTCGGCAGATGCATTTTTTCATCCGGGAAACGTTTGACGTTGCCGGGAAAAACACCGAGCGCCGGGACGTCGCCTTCATCGCTGTGTTCGAAGAGCATCTGCTCACCGACACAGATGCCGAGGAAAGGTTTGTCCCTGGCGGCCGCCAGCACGGCGGCACGCAGGCCGCGCGCATCGAGCTCGTTCATGCAGTCGGGCATGGCGCCCTGACCGGGGAATACGACGCGCTCGGCCGCCGCCACGACTGCCGGATCGGCGGTCACGACGACCGCCTTGCCGCCGGCCACATGCTCCAGCGCCTTCGACACGGAACGCAGGTTGCCCATGCCGTAGTCGATGACGGCGATGGCGCCGTTGACCTTGCTGCCAGCGCTCACAGCGAACCCTTGGTCGACGGCATGGTACCGGCCATGCGCGGGTCGGGCGTCACCGCCATGCGCAGGGCGCGACCGAAGGCCTTGAAGACGGTTTCGGCCTGATGGTGGGCATTCTGGCCACGCAGGTTGTCGATGTGCAGCGTGACGCCGGCGTGGTTGACCAGGCCGTGGAAGAATTCGCTGACGAGGTCGACATCGAAAGATCCGATGACGGCACGCGAGAATTCGACATTGAGTTCCAGCCCCGGACGCCCGGACAAGTCGATAACAACGCGCGACAGGGCCTCGTCGAGCGGCACGTAGCTGTGGCCGTAACGGGTCAGCCCCTTCTTGTCGCCCCACGCCTTGGCCAGCGCCTGACCGAAGGTGATGCCGATGTCTTCGACCGTGTGGTGGGCGTCGATATGCAGGTCGCCGACAGCCTCGATATCGAGGTCGATCAGGCCATGACGGGCGATCTGGTCGAGCATGTGATCAAGAAAGGGGACGCCGGTGGCAAATTTGCCCTGGCCGGTGCCATCGAGGTTGAGACGCACGGTGATCTGCGTCTCCAGCGTATTGCGAGTTATTTCGGCTTGCCGCATGGTTGAAGGCTGCAAAAGGCTTTTATCGGAGGGCCATGATACCATTTCGGCCTACTTTTACGCCTTCCGTGAAAACCCCATGAGTCGCTTCTGGAGCCAGGTCGTCCGCGACCTCACCCCCTACGTCCCGGGCGAGCAGCCCAAGATTGCCAAGCTGATCAAGCTCAACACCAACGAGAACCCGTTTCCGCCCTCGCCCAGGGTGCTGGCGGCGATCCAGGCCGAGCTCGGCGACGACGCGGCGCGCCTGCGCCTCTACCCGGACCCGAACGCCGATCTGCTCAAGGCAGCGGTGGCCGGACGGCATGCCGTGACGCCGCAGCAGGTCTTCGTCGGTAACGGTTCGGACGAGGTGCTCGGTCACGTCTTCTTGGCGCTGCTCAAGCACGAGGCGCCGATCTTGTTCCCGGACATCACCTACAGCTTCTACCCGGTGTATTGCGGCCTCTACGGCATCGATTTCCGCACGGTGCCGCTGGCTGAGGACTTTTCGATCAATCCGGACGACTTCCACGGTCAACCGGAAAAAAGCGCCAAAAATGAAATCGGCGGCATCATCTTCCCCAACCCGAACGCGCCAACCGGTCGCCTGTTGGGGCTCGCCGCCATCGAGCAGATCCTCAAGGCCAATCCGGATGTCGTCGTCGTGGTCGATGAAGCCTACGTCGATTTCGGTGGCGACACGGCGATCCCGCTTGTCGACCGCTACGACAACCTGCTCGTCGTCCACACGCTGTCCAAATCGCGTTCGCTGGCCGGCCTGCGCGTCGGCTTCGCCGTCGGCCATCCGGCGCTGATCGAAGCGCTCGAACGCGTCAAGAACAGCTTCAACTCCTATCCGCTGGACCGCCTCGCCATCGCCGGCGCCGTCGCTGCCATGGAAGACGAGGCGTATTTCGAGCAATGCTGCCGTGCCGTCATCGCCACGCGCGAGACGCTGAGCACCGATCTGCGCGGCCTCGGTTTCGAAGTGCTGCCCTCCGCCGCCAATTTCATCTTCGCCCGCCACCCGCAGCGCGACGCGGCCGAACTGGCCAAGGCGCTGCGCGACAAGAGCATCATCGTCCGCCACTTCAAGCTGCCGCGCATCGACCAGTTCCTGCGCATCACCGTCGGCACCGACGCCGAATGCCAGGCGCTGACGCAAACCCTGCAAGGCATTCTGGCTTAGGAAGGGGCACCCGATGCAAGGTATCGATTTCGACGAAGCCATCCGCCTGCACAACGGCTGGCGCCGGCAGTTCATGAACGCCTTCGCCCGCGGCAGCTACGCCGACATGCCGCTGTCCGACCATCAGGGCTGCATGTTCGGCTACGCGATTGCCGCCGCCGACGACGCCTCACGGGCGCTGCCGCAATTCCAGGCGCTGATCAAGGCGCACACGCGCTTCCACGCCCTGGCCAGCGAGATCCAGGAATTGAGCGGCAACGGCATGGCCGACGCTGCCGACCTCATGCTGCCCGAGCTATCCGACACATCGCACCGCCTGGCCAACCTCTTTGACGAACTGCGCGCCCTGCAGCGCGATAAACGCAGCTAGACCAGGCCGAGCAAACCGAGCCCGGCGCCAACGCCGATAAACCACAGCGGATGCAGTTTTGTCCGCAGGGTGGCCGCCACGGTCGCCGCCACCAGCAGCCACGCCGCCCAGCCGAATTGCGCCGCCTGCGCAATGAGCGTCGCCCCGGAGAAAATCAGCCCGACGGCCAGCGGCGCCACGCCAAGGCTCACCGCCTTCTGCCAGCGCTTGCCGGAAAAGCTCTCCCAGCGGTCGATGAGTAAATAAATCAGCACGCTCATCGGCAGACACATAGCCAGCGTCGCCGCCAGGGCGCCGGCCAACCCGGCGATTTTCCAGCCGATCAGCGTCACCACCAGCACATTTGGCCCGGGCGCCGCCTGGGCAATGGCGTAGAGATGCGTGAAGGTCGTATCGTCCAGCCAATGATGGTTTTCGACGACGACGCGATGCATTTCCGGCAGCAGCGCCGTCGCGCCACCGAAAGCAACGAAGGAAAGCAGCGCGAATTCGAGGAAGAGGTCGACGACGATCATTTTCGCCCCAGCTTCCAGTAGGCGACGCCACCGGACAGAAACAGCCCGGCGACCATCACGACGGGCATCGGCCAGCGCAGGCCGGCGATGGCCGCGACGGTCAGCACCGTGAAGGGCAGGAAAAACGGCTTGTCCTTGATCGCCGCCCCCATGCGCCAGGCCATGGCGAAAAGCAGGCCGCAACCGACGGCAGCGATGCCGCGCAGCATCGACTGCGCCAGCGGCAGGCTGCCGTAGCGGTCGTAGAGCAGCGCCAGCAGCAGCACGATGGCCAACGGCCCGGCAAGCAGGCCGACCGGCGCGACAATGGCCCCCGCCAGCCCGCCATAGCGCTTGCCGACGACGACGGCCAGATTGACCACATTCGGCCCGGGCAGGAACTGGCAGAGGCCAAGCTGGGCGTTGAACTCCTCGGCCGTCATCCAGCGCCGCTCCTCGACCAGCATGCGGCGGGCAAAGGGCAGGACGCCACCGAAGCCGGACAGTCCGACGGAAGAAAAGCAGAAAAAAAGCGCCCGGAGGTCCGGGCGGCTTGGCGATTCAGGGACTTCCACGGTGAACCGGAAATTTCGCTCAATTTTGAAGTCGGAATTCGGCCGACCTGGCGTGCGCCAGCAGACCTTCGCCGTGTGCCAGCGTCGACGCGATGCGACCCAGCGTCTGCGCCCCGGCCTGCGACACCTTGATCAGGCTGGTCCGCTTCTGGAAGTCATAGACGCCGAGCGGCGACGAGAAACGCGCACTCCCGGAAGTCGGCAACACGTGGTTCGGGCCGGCACAGTAGTCGCCCAGCGATTCCGAAGTGTAGTGGCCGATGAAGATGGCGCCGGCATGATGAATCTTGCTGACCCACGGATCGGGATCGGCCAGCGCCAATTCGAGGTGTTCCGGCGCCACGCGATTGGCGATGGCGATCGCCTCTTCAAGGTCGCGGACCAGGATGAAAGCGCCACGATTGGTCAGCGAGGTTTCAATCACTTCACGGCGCGGCATGGCCGGCAGCAACTTTTCGATGCTCGCCTGCACCTGTTCGATATAGCCGGCATCGGTACAGATCAGGATCGACTGCGCCAGTTCATCGTGCTCGGCCTGCGAGAAAAGATCCATCGCCACCCAGTCCGGATTCCCGGAGCCATCTGCCACAACGAGGATTTCCGACGGGCCGGCGATCATGTCGATGCCGACGATGCCGAACACCCGACGCTTGGCGCAGGCAACATAGGCGTTTCCAGGGCCGACGATCTTGTCTACCTGCGGAATGGTTGCCGTACCGTAAGCCAGCGCGCCAACCGCCTGCGCGCCACCGATGGTGAACACGCGGTCGACGCCGGCCAGACAGGCCGCCGCCAGCACCAGCTGATTGTGCTCGCCGCCCGGGGTCGGGACGACCATGACCAGATCCTTGACGCCGGCGACCTTGGCCGGAATCGCGTTCATCAGCACGGACGACGGATAAGCCGCCTTGCCGCCCGGCACGTAGAGGCCGACGCGGTCGAGTGGCGTAATCATCTGGCCGAGCATGGTGCCGTCGGCTTCGGTGTAGGACCAGCCTTCCAGTTGCTGCTTCTCGTGATAAACGCGAATGCGCTGCGCCGCCGCTTCCAGGGCCTGGCGCTGTTCCGCCGGCAGGCTGTCGAGCGCCTTCTGCATCTCGGCCTTCGACAACTCCAGATCGGCCATGCCGCCGACCGACAGCCGGTCGAACTTGTTGCTGTACTCGACGACGGCCGCATCGCCGCGCGCCTTCACATCGGACAGGATGCCGATGACGGTGCGTTCGATGCCTTCATCCTGCGCCGCCTCAAAAGCGAGCAGGGCATCCATTTTTGCCGTGAAATCGGCGTCGACCGTAGAAAGACGTTTGATCGCGACCATAAGGTTTATTTCTCCACCGCCCGGGCAAAGGCGTCGATGATCGGTTGCAGGATTTCGCGCTTGACCTTGAGCGAGGCCTGGTTGACCACCAGCCGGCTCGAAATATCCACGACATGCTCGACGGCAACCAGCCTGTTGGCTTTCAGCGTCCCGCCGGTCGACACCAGATCGACGATGGCATCGGCCAGCCCGGCCAGCGGCGCCAGCTCCATCGAGCCGTAAAGCTTGATGAGGTCGACATGAACGCTCTTGGCAGCAAAATGTTCGCGCGCGATCTTGGTGTATTTGCTCGCCACTTTCAGGCGATTACCCTGGCGTACAGCCTTGGCGTAGTCGAAGCCTTCCGGCACGGCAACCATCATGCGGCACTTGGCGATCTTCAGGTCGAGCGGCGAATAAAGGCCTTCGCAGCCATGCTCGATCAATACATCCTTGCCGGCCACGCCGAGGTCGGCGGCGCCGTACTGGACATAGGTCGGCACATCGGAGGCACGCACGATGACGACGCGCACATCCGGGTTGTTCGTCTCGATGATCAGTTTGCGGGATGTTTCGGGATTTTCGCTCGGGACGATGCCGGCTGCAGCGAGCAACGGCAAGGTTTCTTCGAAAATACGGCCCTTGGAGAGTGCAATGGTGATGCCGGTCACGGTTTTTCTCGTGGCAAAAGAATGATTTTACCGCAAAGCCGCAAAACGGCCGGCCACAAAAGCAGAAAGCCCGGCAAGCCGGGCTTTCTTTGAGTCAGGCGACTCCGCGGACTTATTCAGCCGGGCGGATGTTTGCAGCCTGCTTGCCCTTCGGGCCGTTCACGACGTCGAACGTCACTTTCTGGTTTTCGGCCAGGGTCTTGAAACCGTTGCCTTGAATTGCAGAGAAGTGAGCGAAGAGGTCTTCACCACCTTCGGACGGGGAGATGAAACCAAAACCCTTGGAGTCGTTGAACCACTTAACGGTACCGTTTGCCATTTGATAGCTTCCTAAAATAAAAATACGGGCTTGCGCCACAAAAACACGAGAACCAAGACCGAGGAGAGCTGACAAACCGTGGTACGGCGCAGGAACAAAACACTGCCTGGAAATCCCGAGGCTCGGAGTATGGGCCAGCATTTGGAATACGCCAAGCCTTTTTTGCAACTTTCTGCAGCCGAGTGCAGAAAGTTGCGAAACTCAACGATGCGGCGTGGCCCGGTTAACGTACGCGCCGAACGGAAGCGCCGAGCTTGGCAAGCTTTTCCTCGATGCGTTCGTAGCCGCGATCCAGATGGTAGATCCGGTCGATAAGCGTCTCGCCCTGGGCGACAAGGCCGGCGATAACCAGCGACGCCGAGGCGCGCAGGTCGGTCGCCATGACTGTGGCCCCCTCCAGGCGCTCGACGCCACGGACGACGGCATTGTTGCCTTCGATCTGGATGTTGGCGCCGAGACGCATCAGCTCGTTCACGTGCATGAAACGGTTTTCGAAAATGGTCTCGCGGATGGTCGCGACGCCGTCGGCAATGCAGTTGATGGCCATGAACTGCGCCTGCATGTCGGTCGGGAAAGCCGGATAAGGCGCCGTGCGCAGGCTCACCGCTTTCAGGCGCTGCGGCGCGACGAGGCGGATGGCATCGCGCTCGACGGTGATTTCGCAGCCGGCATCCATGAGCTTGTCGACAACCGTATCGAGATAGGCAGCCGAGGTCTTGAGCAGCCGGATATCGCCGCCGGCGGCCGCCGCCGCGCACAGATAGGTACCGGTTTCGATACGATCGGGCATGATGGCATGCGTCGCGCCGTGCAGCTTGTCGACACCCTGGATGCGAATGACGTCGGTGCCGGCACCGGAAATGCGGGCGCCCATCGACACCAGACAGTTGGCCAGATCGACCACTTCCGGCTCGCGCGCGGCGTTTTCGATAATCGTTTCGCCGTCGGCCAGACAGGCGGCCATCATGAGGTTTTCGGTGCCGGTCACGGTAACCATGTCAGTGCAGATGCGGGCGCCCTTCAAACGAGTCGCCCTGGCATGGACGTAGCCCTGCTCGACCTTGACCTCGGCACCCATGGCCTGCAGCCCCTTGATGTGCTGATCGACCGGCCGGGCACCGATGGCGCAGCCACCGGGCAGGGAAACACGAGCCTCGCCGCAACGCGCCACCAGCGGGCCGAGCACGAGTATCGAGGCACGCATGGTCTTGACCATCTCGTATGAGGCGACCGCATTGGTCAGGCCGCCACCGTTGAGCTCCATGCCATCGACACCGTCCATCGTCACGCCGACGCCCATGTCGCCGAGCAGGCGCAGCATCGTCGAGATGTCGTTGAGGTGCGGCACATTGGTCAGATGCAACGGGTCAGAGGTCAGCAGCGAGGCGCAGAGAATCGGCAACGCGGCATTCTTGGCGCCCGACATCGCCACTTCACCGGAGAGTATCTTGCCCCCTTCAATCAACAACTTATCCACGCTGCGCGCTCCATTCTTCGGGGGTCAATGTTTTGAAGGAAAGGGCATGCAACTCTCCGGAGTCAAATTTTTCCTTCAGTATCTTGTTCACATGCTGCTGGCGCTGCACGCGGTTCTTGCCGGCAAACTCATTGCTCACCACGGTCGCCATGAAATGCTGGCCGTCGCCGTCGAGTTCGAGGTGTTCGCAGGCCATGCCGGCGAGAATCAGTTGCTTGATTTGTTCAGGGTGCATCATGTTCAGCCTCTCAGCTTCCAGCCCTGCTTCAGGAGGCGCAGCGTCAGCATGGACACGGCGGCGAAGCAGGCAACGACGACCGCCAGACTGGTTTCCGGCGCCACATCGGAGACGCCGAAAAAGCCATAACGGAAGCCGTCAATCATGTAAAAGACGGGATTGTAATGCGACAGCCCCTGCCAGAATGTGGGGAGTGTGTAAATCGAGTAGAAAACACCCGACAACATGGTCAGCGGCATGATCAGGAAATTCTGGAAGGCGGCCAACTGGTCGAACTTCTCGGACCAGATGCCGGCGATGACGCCCAGCGCTGCAAACAAGCCGCCACCGAACAGCGCAAAGACCAGCGTCCACCACGGCGCGACGACCTTCAGTTCGGCAAACCACACGGTTGCCAGCAAGACCCCAGCGCCAACCAGCAAACCGCGCGCCACAGCCGCCAGCACGTAAGCCGCGAAGAAGGCGCCATACGGTATCGGCGGCAGCAACACAAACACAATCGAGCCAGTGATCTTGGCCTGGATCAGGCTCGATGATGAATTGGCGAAAGCGTTCTGCAACACCTGCATCATGACCAGACCGGGCACCAGAAAGCTGATGTAACGCACACCATGCACCTGCACATGTTCGTCGAGTACATGGCCGAAAATCAGCAGATAGAGCAAGGCGGTCAGCACCGGCGCGGCCACCGTCTGAAAACCGACTTTCCAGAAGCGCAGGATCTCTTTTTCGAACAGGGTCCGGAAACCGATCATTGCTGCATGGTCCGCACAAAAACCTCTTCCAGCGAGGCGCCCGGATACGCCGCCATGAGGTTGGCCGTGGTGTCCAGCGCAATCACCCGCCCCTGCTTCATGAGCGCGATGCGGTTGCACAGGGCCTCGGCCTCTTCAAGGTAATGCGTCGTCAGAATGATCGTATGGCCTTCGCCATTGAGGCGACGAATGAACTGCCACAGCCCCTGGCGTAATTCGACATCAACACCGGCCGTGGGCTCGTCGAGAACAATGACCGGCGGCTTGTGCACCAAAGCCTGCGCCACCAGCACGCGCCGCTTCATACCGCCGGACAGCCGGCGCATATTGACATTGGCCTTGCTCGTCAGATCGAGGTGTTCCAGGATTTCGTCGATCCAGTCATCGTTCTTGCGGATACCGAAATAGCCGGACTGGATGCGCAGCGTTTCGCGGACATTGAAGAAGGGGTCGAAGACCAGCTCCTGGGGCACGACGCCGAGCAAGCGACGCGCCTCGCGAAAGCCACTGATAACGTCATGGCCCATCACTTTGATCGTCCCGGAGTCCGGACGGATCAGCCCGGCCAGCGAGGAAATCAGCGTCGTTTTGCCGGCGCCATTCGGACCGAGCAGGCCGAAGAACTCGCCCTGCCCGATCTCGAGCGACACCCCGGCCAGCGCTTGCAGCGAGCCGAAATGCTTGACGACGTCAACGATGGAAACAGCAGGAATCATGGAAGGCCCCTCAGGCGAGGGGCAGCAGGTCGGTCACGCCGTACAGTTCGGCCAGTGCAACGACGCCATTTGGAATTTGGGCAAATTTTACGGTTGACCGTGAGAGTGCTGCGGCGCGCAACCAGCCGAGCATCACGGCGAGCGCCGACGAGTCGGCCTCGGTCACTTCGGAAAAATCAAATATCTGCTCACCTGGCTGCAAAGCAGAACGGCCTGCTTCGAGCAGGCCGCGCGCATTCGCCATCACCAACGGCACCTTGACAACAAGGCGCCCCATTTCTCGTTCGATCATTTCTTCGAATTGGCTTCCAGAGACTTGTTCTTGGCTGCAATAGAAGCGATCAGGCCATCAATGCCGCCGTTGCGCACCTCCTGGCCGAACTGGTCACGATAGTTGGTCACCAGGCTGATACCGGCCACCACCACGTCATAGACCTTCCAGCCCGACTCCAGCTTCTCCAGGCTGTAATCAAGCTGAACCGGCTTGCTGCCGGGCTGCAGCACCTCGGTCCGGACCAAGACGTCGGAATCGGTCGGCGCCATTTTAAGCGGCTTGTAGACCACTTTTTGATTCCTGTAGCCAGTCAAGGCGTTGGCGTAAGTGCGCACGAGCAGCGTCTTGAACTCGGCTGTCAACTGCTGCTGCTGCTGTGGACTGGCCTTGCGCCAATCCTTGCCGAGCGCCAGTGCAGTCATGTGCGAGAAATTGAAATGCGGCAGCACCTTCTTGTCGACCAGCTCAATGACCTTGTGCGTATCGCCGTTCTGAATATCCCTGTCCTTGCGAATAATCTCCAGTACATCGTCGGTGACACGCTGCACCAGCACATCCGGCGCCTCCTGGGCATAAGCAGCGCTGACAACGAATCCGGCAAATAACAAGGCAAATAACTTTTTCATCATCTTTTCAGTGAGTAATCAATCATCCAGCCGCGGCGGGCGGCCATCGAAAATCTGGCTACGACGACGTTGCAGATAAGCGTCGCGAATATAAGCATATTTATCCAGCGCAGCCTCTTCCACCACCCTGTCGGAAGGCAACAAACTGGCGCGGATGTCGACAAAACGCAACGCTGCCATGCTGTTGCGCACCGAGACCGGACGCACATACATCACCGGGTCGGCATAGGTGCCAACCGCAAAACCGACCGTATCGCGCACATTGCGCGGGCCGATCACCGGCCAGAACAGGTAGCCGCCACCGCCCACACCCCAGACCGCCAGCGTCTGGCCGAAATCTTCGTCGTGCCGCTCGAGGCCCAGTTCGCTGGCAACATCGAAAAGACCGAAGATGCCGACCGTCGAATTGATCAAAAGGCGGCCAATATCGATACCGGCATCACCAAACTTGCCCTGCAGGGCGCTATTGACACCAATCCACAGATCGCCGGCATTGCCGAAGAAGTTACCGACGCTGGCCTTGACCGGCAACGGAACAGCGTTGTCATAGACCTGGGCAACCGGCTTGGCGGCATATTTGTCGATGGCTTCATTGACCGCGAACATCGGCCGATTGAACGCCTCGTAGGGATCGTTGGGATTTCCGTCAGCTACCGCACCGGAGCAGGCAAAGGCGAGAGCCAACGCGCCAACAACCCGGCGTTGAGCCCGACGCACTGCCGATGCGCAAAAATAGTCCGTCATTTCTTGTCCTGCCCGTCCGCTGCATTGCTGAATAAAAACTGGCTGATCAATTTTTCGAGAACAACTGCTGATTGCGTCTTGGCAATCGTATCACCGGCCAACAACATCTTTTCATTGCCGCCGGCATCAAAGCCGACGTACTGCTCGCCGAGCAGACCCGCCGTATTGATCGATGCAAAGGTGTCTTTCGGGAAGTGGTAACGGCCATCGATGGTCATGCTGACCACCGCTTCGTAGGTCGCCGAATCGAACTGGATATCGACGATCCGCCCGACCACCACCCCGGCGCTCTTGACCGGACCACGCACCTTCAGGCCGCCAATATTATCAAACCTGGCCTTCAAAACGTATGATTCTGACAAATTTGACGACGAGAGGTTCCCCACCTTGAGCGACAGGAAGAGCAGGGCGGCCAAGCCGATTGCCACGAAAAAACCGACCCACAGGTCGAGAACAGTACGATTCATCAAGCTCCCCGGAACATGAACGAGGTTAGGACAAAATCCAGCGCCAGAACGGTCAGCACTGAAGTCACCACGGTACGCGTAATGGCACGCGAGACACCCTCGGCCGTCGGTACCGAGTCATAACCTTCAAAAACGGCAATCAGGGAAACGGCGATCCCGAAGACAAAACTTTTCACCACGCCATTCCAGATGTCATAGCGAAAATCGACGCTGGCCTGCATTTGCGACCAGTAGGAGCCGTCATCGACACCGATGCCCACGACACCGATCAACCATCCGCCAAGAACACCCATGGCGGAAAAGATCGCCGCCAGAAAGGGCATCGAGATGACACCGCCCCAGAAACGCGGCGCCACAACACGGGCTATGGGATTGACGGCCATCATGTCCATCGCCTTCAGTTGCTCGGTTGCCTTCATCAGGCCAATTTCAGCCGTCACCGAGGAGCCCGCCCGCGAAGCAAAAAAAATGGCCGCCAGAACCGGCCCCAATTCGCGGGTTAGCGAAAGGGCAACCAGTGTCCCCAGCGCTTCCGTAGAGCCGAACCGCTGCAGGATTTCGTAGCCCTGAAGACCGAGCACCAGGCCAACAAACAGCCCGGAAACCATGATGATCAGCAGCGACAGCACACCGCTGAAATAAATTTCGCGCAGGGTCAGTGGCAGGCGACGGAAGGAAGACCCCGAATGCATCAGCACGGCCCACAGGAATCGAGCAGCGAAACCGAGCCGCCAAATGCGGTCAACCGTCGCGTGGCCCAGCCGGCGAATAATGGAAACCGGGTCAAACATGCGCAGTCACGCCCAGAAATTCGTCGCGCACCGACAGCGCGGGATAATCAAAATGGACCGGGCCGTCCGGCGCAGCATGAACAAATTGATGAACAAAGGGATCGGTCGAGGCGCGAATCTGATCCGGCGTGCCTTCGGCAACCACCCGCCCGCCATTCATGAAATAAATGTAGTCCACGATAAGCAGGGACTCCTGAATATCGTGGGTCACCATGATCGACGTCGCCCCCAAGGCATCGTTCAACTTGCGAATCAGCTGACCGATAACGCCCAGCGCAATCGGGTCGAGCCCGGTAAATGGCTCGTCGTACATCACCAGCATCGGGTCAAGCGCCAAGGCACGGGCCAGCGCCACCCGCCGGGCCATGCCGCCGGACAATGCGCCCGGCATCAACTTGTGAGCACCGCGCAATCCGACCGCCTCGAGCTTCATGAGCACCAGATCGCGGATCATCTCATCCGACATGTCGGTATGTTCGCGCATTGGAAAAGCAACATTCTCGAATACGGTCATGTCGGTAAACAAGGCACCAAACTGAAAGAGCATGCCCATCCGGCGGCGCAAACGATACAACTCCGCCTCCGACATTCCGCACACCTGATGTTTTTCCAGGCGAACGCGCCCCCCGGTCGGCCGCAACTGGCCGCCGATGCAGCGCAGCAGCGTCGTTTTGCCACAACCGGAACCACCCATGATGGCCACCACCTTGCCGCGCGGAATCTTCATGTTGATTCCCTGCAGCACCGGCTGGCCATCATAGGCAAAATGGAGGTCTTCGATATCGACAAGGATGTCGTCAGACAAAGCGTATTCCCTGGAAAAAGTCGGGCGATTTTAGCAGAAAGCCTCACCATCACCGGGAAACGACGAGGCTATAATCAGTAAAATTTCATATGGAATGTTGTGCTCTTGCCATCAGCCAAGCCACTCTTGTTGATTGTCGATGATGATTTGCTCATCAGCGAATCGCTCAGTTTCGCTTTCGCGCAGGAATATGACGTTCTCACCAGTCAATCCAGAGGGCATGCCCTGACCCTGCTCCGGCAACTCAGGCAACCGCCTCAACTGGCCCTGGTCGACCTCGGCCTTCCGCCCCTCCCGCACCGGCCGGACGAGGGATTTGCCCTGATCGGCGACCTGCTGGCCCTGTCGCCGGACATGAAGATCATTGTCCTTTCCGGCCAGAGCGACGAGGGCAATGCCCGCCATGCGCGCACCCTGGGTGCCGTCGACTTCGTAGCCAAACCATGCGATCCGAGCCGACTGACTGAACTTTTTCGTCAGGCGCTGCGTTTTGGCAACGAGCCCCGGACCGCTCAGGCGGGTGGGCTGATCGGTGAAAGCCTGCCCATGCAGCGCCTTCGCCTGCAACTCGGCCAATACGCCAATCTGGCCTACCCGGTATTGATCGAAGGAGAGTCGGGCAGCGGCAAGGACATCGTCGCCAGCCACTATCTGCACCGCCTGACCGAGCGCCACGACAAGCCTTTTCTTGCCTTGAACTGTGCAGCCATTTCGCCGACGCTGCTTGAACCCACTCTTTTTGGCTACGCCAAAGGGGCCTTTACCGGCGCCACCCGTGCCAAATCGGGCTACTTTGAAGACGCCGATAGCGGGACGCTGTTCCTTGATGAAATTGGTGAATTGCCGCTCGATTTGCAACCAAAACTCCTGCGCGTTCTCGAAAATGGCGAATACCAGCGCGTTGGCGAAACGCAAACCCGGGTTTCCACAGCACGTATCGTCGCCGCGACCAATCGCGACCTGCGTCAGGAAATGCGGGCCGGGCGCTTCCGGGCTGACCTTTTTCACCGACTTTCCGTGTTTACCGTAGCGGTGCCGCCGCTACGCGAAACCGGCCTGGATCGCCTGCTGCTTCTCGAACACTTCCGCAAAAGCTGCGCTACCAGCGTTCACGCCGATCCCTTCCTGCTCACCCCGCCCGCCCAGTCGCTCTGGCTGGATTATGGCTTTCCGGGCAACGTGCGAGAACTGCGCAATATCGTCATCCGCCTGAGTGCCCGCTACCCCGGCCAGGGTGTAACCACCGACCAGTTGCGCGCCGAGCTCGACCACTTTGACAGTATCGAGCCAGCGGCCAGTGCAGCCGGACTCGCCGCCGATGATCTCAAAGACGCCAAACTGGCGGCCAGTCGGCATCTCGAAAAAGCCTCCCGGCTCAACCTCGATGCGACCCTCGAACTCTGGCAGCGCGGCTACATCGAGGCCGCCATCGAACTGAGTGGCGGCAACATGAGCGAAGCCGCCCGCCGCCTGGGCATCAACCGTACGACACTCTATAACCGCATGGAAAGCTGGACCCGCCGATGAGCCTTTACCTCGAACACTTCGGCCTGCGCGAGCCACCGTTTCGGATTACGCCGCACACCGACTTTTTCTTTACCGGGGCGAACCGGGGGCCGACGCTCGACGCCCTGATCTATGCCATCACGCAGGACGAAGGCATCGTCAAGGTCACCGGCGAAGTCGGCAGCGGCAAGACCATGCTCTGCCGGATGCTGCTCGAACGTCTGCCCGAGAACGTCGAAACACTTTACCTGGCCAACCCGTCGCTATCCCGACAGGAAATACTTGGCGCCATAGCCGACGAACTTGGCGTTCCGGTCGAGGGCAAGGCCACGCACTCGCTGACCCGCGCCTTGCAGGATGCCCTGATCGAGCGTTACGCCGGGGGCAAGCGCGTCGTGTTGCTGATCGACGAAGCGCATGCGATGCCCGCCGAATCGCTCGAAGAAATCCGCCTGCTCTCCAACCTCGAATCCAAAGCCGCGAAATTGTTGCAGATCGCGCTCTTCGCCCAGCCTGAACTGGATGAGCGCCTCGCCGCCACTGACATGCGCCAGCTCCGTGAGCGAATTACCCAACATTTCAACCTGGCGCCACTCAAACAGAACGACGTCGCGGCCTACATCGAATTTCGCCTGCGCGCCGCCGGGTACCACGGGCCCAATCCTTTCACCGCCGAAGCGGTGACAATGATTACGAAAATCTCGGAAGGCTTGTCGCGACGCATCAACATTCTTGCCGACAAGGCGCTGCTTGCCGCCTATTCCAGCGGCACCCATCAAGTAGGCAGCAGTGAAATCAAGATTGCGGCGCAGGATGCGCGATTTTCACCGCTAAAACCCCAAGCCCCCTTCAACCCCAAACCGCTGCTTTGGGGAGTGACCGGCGCCGGCGTTGTTGCCCTGCTCGCTGCACTGATCGCAGGCTCGCCTCCTCATGCCTTCCTGGAGGCCGATCCCGGCAACGCCCCGCCCCCCTTGGCGCCTCAACCCCAGCAAGCCGCCCAACCCGGCAAGCGCCTGCAAGCATTAAGCTTGCGCGCCGACGCCCAAGCCCCCGCAAGCACGCCGGACAAAATCCGCTTCGCCCCTCTGACTCGCCAGCATTTCAGTCAGTATGACCAGTGGATCGCGGATGCCCCAAACAATCATTATTTCATCCAGCTACTGGCCACTGACGCATCGCAGACAGGGGAGATAGAAGGCTTTCTCAATCGTGCGACAGCCGTACTCGACGCATCGCAGATTCGCGCCTACCGCTCCAGCCTTTCCGGGCGAGATCGGGTCGGCGTTATTTTTGGTGATTACGACAGCCGTGAAGAGGCCGTTGCAGCCATGCAGACCCTGCCGGAATCAATCAAGGCAGCCCAGCCTTTCCCAAGGCAGGTCAGCAAGTTACGCTAGCCTGCCAGGCAGGAGCCAAACCGTGTTGCCATGACAATTTACGTGCTAGCATCATAGCGATACGCCGTAACCCGTTACCGTGACTATCTAGCTCAGACAAGGCAAAACCCGATGAAAATCGGTTTCATCTGCACAACGCTCGTCTCTTTCCTGCTGGCCGCCTGTGCGGCACCCACCCCGCGCGAACCGCTGAAGGGGCATCTCAATACCGAAAGCACGGCGCCATCAGCCGCCGCGAACATTCCTGCCCCGGTCCAGCAAACACTGGCCCTACCCAAGCCGCGCACCACCCGCAAGGCCGAAACCTACAGCGTCGTCGTCAATAATGTTCCGGTTCGCGACCTGCTTTTTGCCCTGGCCCGCGACGCCAAGGTCAATGTCGACATACACCCCGGCATCACCGGCACGGTCACACTGAACGCCATCGACCAGACCTTGCCGCAACTGCTGACCCGGATTTCCAAGCAAGTCGACATGCGCTTCGAACTGGATGGCCCCAACCTCGCCGTCATGCCCGACTCGCCCTTCCTCAAGCACTACAAGGTCGATTACGTGAACATGGCGCGCAACGTCACGGGCACCGTTTCGACCAACACCCAGATCGCCACCGGAACCCCGGGCGGGAGCACGGGGAGCACGGGCAGCACAAGCGCACCCTCCACGAGCGGCGGTGGCAACATTTCCAACACACGCATTGAAAACACCTCCCGCAATCAGTTCTGGGATTCGCTGGAAAAGAACATCAAGGACATCCTGCGCGAAACCGACAAGGTTTTCCCGGAAGGATCGAGCGAAACCGTCATAGAAAGATCCACTGCGCAAGCCGCCACCGGTACCGCCGCCCTGCCTCAGGGAGTCGGGCAGCGTGCCGCCCAGTCGATTGCCAACGCCTTGCAGGCAAACCCCAATCCGAACTCGGCCAGCCAGGCGACCGGCACCTCCATTGAGCGCCGCAGCACCTTCCGGGAAGCGGCATCGGTCATCATGAACGCTGAAAGCGGCGTCATAACCGTGCGCGCCACCCAGCGGCAGCATGAGCGGATCCAGGAGTTTGTCGACCGTGTAGTTCACTCGGCGAAAAAACAAGTTTTGATTGAGGCTACCATTGTCGAAGTTGAGTTGTCTGATGGCTACAAACAAGGCATCGAATGGAATCGATTCTTGAGTGGCAACAGAGAATTCAGGATGTTAGCTCCGGGCAACGCAACTAGCTTTGCCTCGACAGCAAATCTCGTACTAACAAAGCCCGCTGACCTGATTGCCGCAGTAGATCTATTGCAATCTTTCGGTACGGTCAAAGTACTGTCTAGCCCACGCCTGTCGGTTCTCAACAATCAAACCGCCCTCCTAAAAGTTGTTGAAAACTACGTATATTTCAACGTCAAGGCCGACACCACCACCTCAGCAAATGTCGCCAGTGTCACCACCTACACAACTACACCTCAGACGGTGTCAATTGGTTTGGTCGTCGGTGTAACGCCGCAGATTAGCGACAGTGACGTAGTGACACTAAACATCCGCCCCACTATCACTTCGCTAGCTGGAACGGTTAGAGACCCAAACCCAAGCCTCACTATCGAAAACCGCGTTCCTGTTATTCGCACCAGGGAAATTGAGTCAGTCATGCGAGTCTCCAGTGGAGACATAGCGGTACTTGGCGGCCTGATGGAGGACAAGATCAGCTACGACACCGGTCGCATCCCATTGGTTGGGCAAATTCCACTAGCAGGCGAAATCGCGACACGTCGAGAAAACACTGCCAAAAAATCCGAACTTGTCATTTTCCTGCGCCCCGTCGTCATCAAAGACGCCAGCCTCGAAGGTGACTTCGCAGCCTTGCGCGACCATCTTCCCGGGCAAAATTTCTTTGCTCAGCCGAATGAAGCCCAGCCCTTCAATATCACCCCGAGCCGCTGAGGGCTGCGCATGAGCCTGCTGATGGATGCCCTGAAGCGGGCAGAAAATGCCAAGCAGGAATCGGCCCGCAACTCGCAGGGTGGGCTGTTGCCAACAGCCAGCGACCTGCTCAGCCTGGAACCGATCACATCCGAACCGGGCAAAGGCGCCGCCAATCCGCTGCCGGACCTTGCCTCGCACCTGGCGGCAGTCGACGCCGAACTGGCCAGGTCAGCGCTTCCCGAGCCCCGCCCGGCCGCTATCCAAGCCAGTGAGACACCACAAGCCAGGCCGACCGAACAACGCGAAGCCGTGCGCAATGCCTTTGCCGCCAAACAAGCCGCTGCGACACCTTCGCGGCTGCCGCTCTGGGCAGCACTGGGCACGCTCGGCGTTGCCGGTATCGCCATCGGTGGCTATGTCTGGTATCAGATGAACGCGATGAACCGTGGGTCGTTGGCCGCTGGCGCACCAGCGGCGATGACGCAGCCAGCCCAGCCATCGCCACCCCGGGCGGCGCCGGCGGTGCAGCCCGCCCCGCCTTCTGATTTTGCCCCTTTTTTCCGGTCTACCGTGGGAGTCACTCCCGAACCGGCCACGCCCCCGCTTTTCCCGCGACGCGAGGCGCGCCCGGCACCGATGTACGCGCCCGATGGCGAAACAGAGGCCGCCCCCCGGATTCGCCTGACGCGCACCCAGCCGGAGCCTGACGCCAACTTGGCGCGTGGTCACGCCAGCCTGCAACGCGGCGAAACCGAAATGTCGCGCCGGGAGTTCGAACAGGCGCTGCAACGCGATCCGAACAACACCGATGCCCTGCTCGCCCTGGCCGCCATCGCTCATCGCCAGGGGCGCACTGCGGACGCCGACGGTTTGCGCCAGCGGGCGCTGGTCGCCAACCCGAGCGATCCGGCGGCACAGGCGGCCGTCCTCAACAACCTGTCGGCCAACGCCGATCCGCACACCGCAGAAAGCCGCCTGAAGTCGCTGCTCTCCAGCCAGCCCGAATCGGCGCCGCTCAATTTTGCGCTCGGTAATCTGTATTCTCGCCAGGCCCGCTGGGCCGAGGCCCAGCAGGTCTATTTCAACGCCGTGGCCGCCGATGGCGACAACCCCGATTACCTGTTCAACCTGGCGGTCAGCCTCGATCACCTGCGCCAAGCGCGCCTCGCTGCCCAGCATTACCGGCTGGCCCTGGAAGCGTCGGCCAGACGCCCGGCCGGCTTCGCGCGCGACAAGGTCGAGCAACGTCTGGGCGAGTTGCAACCCGGGCTGCAGCGCTGACCGCACCATGAGCACTTCCGCCCTCCAGCGCCGGCCACTCGGCCAGATCCTGATTTCCGAAGGCATCCTGTCGGAAGATCAGTTGCGCATCGCGCTGCTCGAGCAAATGAAGCAGAACCAGCCGATCGGCAAGCTGCTGGTTTCGCTTGGCTTCGTCACCGAGGCTACGCTGCGCCAGGCGCTGTCCGAGAATCTCGGCAAGCAGAGCATCGACCTGTCGCACGCCGTCGTCGACCCGCAGGCGCTCAAGCTGGTGCCGCGCGACATGGCCAAACGCCACCACCTGCTGCCGCTCGACTACGACCGCCCGAACCGCCGCCTGACGCTGGCCATTTCGGACATCAACGACATCGTTGGTCTCGACCGGGTGCGCGGTCAACTGGAAGAAGGCACCGAAATTGAAACCCTGCTCGGCGGCGAATCGGAAATCGACCACGCCATCGACCAGTATTACGGCCATGAGTTGTCGATCGACGGCATCCTGCACGAGATCGAAACCGGCGAAATCGACTGGCAGAGCCTGTCCGCCACCGACGACGAGTACAGCCAGCCGGTCGTTCGCCTGATCGATTCGATCCTGACCGATGCGGTCAAGCGCGAGGCCTCGGACATCCATTTCGAACCCGAAGCCAATTTCCTGCGCATCCGTTACCGCATCGACGGCATGCTGCGCCAGATCCGCGCCCTGCATAAGTCCTACTGGCCGGCCATGACGGTGCGCATCAAGGTGCTTTCCGGCATGAACATCGCCGAAATGCGGGCGCCGCAGGATGGCCGGATCAGCCTCACCGTGTCCGGCCGGCCGATCGACTTCCGGGTCGCCAGCCAGCCGACCATTCACGGCGAAAACATCGTCCTGCGCATTCTCGACCGGCAAAAAGGCATCGTGCCGCTGGAAAATCTCGGTCTGGCCGAGGAACACCTGCACCAGCTCAAGCTGATGATTTCGCGGCCCGAGGGCATCATCCTCGTCACCGGGCCGACCGGTAGCGGCAAGACGACGACGCTGTACTCGGTGCTCAATCACATCAATTCCGAGGGCATCCACATCATGACCCTCGAAGACCCGGTCGAATACCCGATGGCGATGGTTCGCCAGACCTCGGTCTCGGAAACCGCCAAACTCGATTTCGCCAACGGCATCCGCTCGATGATGCGCCAGGACCCGGACGTCATCCTGGTCGGCGAAGTGCGCGATGCGGAAACGGCCGAAATGGCCTTCCGCGCGGCGATGACCGGGCATCAGGTGTACACCACCCTGCACACCAATTCGGCCATCGGCGCCGTGCCGCGCCTGCTCGACATCGGCGTGCTGCCCGACGTGATGGCCGGCAACATCATCGGCATCATCGCCCAGCGCCTGATTCGCCGCCTGTGCGATCACTGCAAGTCACCGTATCACGCCGAACCGCATGAAATCCGGCTGCTCGGCGAACTGGGCGAAGGTCCGCGCCCGGTGCTGTTCCGCGCCACCGGTTGCGAATTGTGCGATTTCCAGGGTTACCGCGGCCGCATCGCGATCATGGAACTGCTGCGCATCGATGCCGGCATCGACGAACTGATCGCCCGCCGCGCCACCACCCACGAGATCCGCTCGCGGGCGCTGCTCCAGGGCTTCACCACGCTGGCCGACGACGGCATGCACCGCGTGCTGAACGGCACGACTTCGCTTGAAGAACTGGCCCGCGTCGTCGACCTGACCGACCGGATGTAGACGCGCCATGTTGTTCGACTACAAGGCGGTCAGCGTGGAAGGTCGGATGACCTACGGACGACTCGATGCGATCAATCTGGTCGACCTCGAAATGCGTTTGAAGCGCATGAATCTCGATCTGGTCAACGGTTCGCCGATCCAGCATCGCGCCCTGTTTGGCGGGCAGCGCGTGCCGCGGCCGGAGCTGATCAATTTCTGCTTTCACCTCGAACACCTGACCCGGGCCGGCGTCCCCATCCTCGAAGGGCTGACCGATCTGCGCGACTCGGTCGACCACCCCCGCTTCCGCGAGGTGATGGCCGGGCTGATCGAAAGCATCGAAGGCGGCCAGACCTTGTCGCAGGCCATGAACACCCACCCGGAAGTTTTCAGCCAGGTCTTCTGCAACCTGATCCGCGCCGGCGAGGCGAGCGGCCAGTTGCCGGATGTGCTGGCCAGCCTGTCCGAGTCACTGAAATGGGAAGACGAACTGGCCTCGCACACGAAAAAGCTGCTGATGTACCCGGCCTTCGTGGCGACCATCGTGCTCTCCGCCACCTTCTTCCTGATGATCTACATGGTTCCGCAGCTCAAGCTGTTCGTGAAGAACATGGGGCAGGTTTTGCCGCCGCACACCAAGCTGCTGTTTTTCATCTCCGATCTGCTGGTCAACTACTGGTTTGTTTTTCTCGCCTTGCCGATCATCGCCGTCATCGCCTTGCAGGCGGTCCTGCGCACCAACCCGCTGGCGCGCTTCCGCCTCGACGGCATCAAACTCCGTCTACCGGTCATCGGCCCGATCCTCAAAAAAATCATCCTCTCCCGTTTCGCCAATACGTTCGCCATGCTCTACGCTTCCGGCATCCCGGTACTTGAGTCGATCCGCACCACTCAAGCCATTGTCGGCAACCGTGTCGTCCAGAAGGCGCTCGAGCGGGTCGAGCAATCGATCCGCGAAGGTCAGAATGTGGCCGGCGCCTTCCGCGATGTCGGCATGTTTCCGCCACTCGTCGTACGCATGTTGCGCATCGGTGAAAGCACCGGCGGACTGGACAAGGCGCTGCTCAACGTCAGCTATTTCTACAACCGCGACGTCAAGGAATCGGTCGGCAAGGCGCAGGCGCTGATCGAGCCGATGCTGACGCTTTTCATGGGCGCCCTGCTCGGCTGGATTATGCTGTCGGTCATCGGCCCCATTTACGACGTCATCAGCAAGATCAAAACGTGAGCAGCCGCCTCCTCTATCTCAACACGCATCGCCTGTCGGCCCATGCCTGGCAGCAGGGCAAGCTGCGCGCCGAGGGGGTGTTCGACAACGACGAGGGCGGCCTGCAGCAATTCGCCGAATATCTCAGGGAGCACAGCAGCAGCCAGTTCTCGCTGCTGGCCAATGTCGCCGAGGAAGGCCATGCCCTGGAAACCATCCCTTTCCTGCAGGGCGGCGACCGGCAAACACTGATTACCCGCAAGATCGGCCAGCATTTTCTCGGCACACCACTGGCCGCGGCGGTGTCTCTGGGCTACGAAAAAAGCCAGCGCAAGAACGAAAAGCTGCTGCTCTCCGCCCTGACCAACCCGGCCCATTTCGAGCCATGGCTGCGCCGGATCGGCGATGCCGAGGTGCCGCTGGCCGGCATTTACACGGTGGCCCAACTGGGCGGCCAGTTGCTCAAAAAGCTGGGACAGGACAGCGGCCGCTGCCTGCTGCTCACCCTGCAGGATCACTCGATCCGCGAAACCTACCTGGTTGACGGCCACGCCCATTTCTCGCGTATGGCGCCGCTCACCGACAGCAGCATCGCCGGCATCGCCAGCGCCTTTGCCGCCGAAGCGGGCAAACTGCACCAATACCTGATCGGTCAGCGCCTGATCGGGCGCGACGAAGGCCTGCCCGCTTTCATCGTCGCCCATCCGCTGACCATTCCGTCCATCGAAAAGGCCTGCCCGGAACACAGCAAGCTGAACTTCACGCTGATCGACAGCCATGTCGCCGCGCACAAGCTCAAGTTGCACACACTGCCCGCCGACAACCGCAGCGACCAGCTCTTCCTGCACCTGCTGGCAACGGCGCCGCCCGCCCAGCAGTTTGCCGACGAAACACATCGCCACCATTTCCGCCTGGCGCAAATCCGCCACGGCCTCTTCGCGGCCGGACTGATCGCCCTGCTCGGCGGCGTCCTGTTCGCCGCCAAGGAAACCTACAAGGCCAGTGACCTGCGCGCCGAGGCCCGGGCGCTGGCGGCCAGCGAAGCCGATTTCAGCCGGCGCTACCAGGAAATCTCGGCGACCTTTCCGCAGCTCGGCATGGACAACAACACACTGCGCCGCGTGACCGGCCGCTACGGCGAGCTGCTCGCCCAGCAACGCCAGCCGACACCGAGCTATCGCATGATCAGCCACGTTCTCGACCGCATGCCGGCCATCGTTCTCGAAGGCATCGATTGGAAATTTGGGCAAAATTTCCGGTTGACCGTGGGAGTGCCTGGCCGCGAGCCGGAAATCACCACCGTCCGCGGCTCCATCCATCTTGAGCGGGCGACGACCCGGCAAACCCTGGCCGTCTTCGATCAATTTGTCGACGCGCTGCGCGCCGACCCCGCCAACACCATCAACGTCCTGCAACGCCCCTTCGACATCGAATCAGGGCGAGCCCTGCGCGGCGGCGACGGGCTGGATGAAGAAACCCAGCCCCGGCAGTTTGCCGTCGAAATCGTCCGGAACGTCGCGCCATGAAACTGACCAGCCGCGATCTCCCGAAACTCTGGCTCCCCCTGCTCGCCGCGCTGGCCATGATTGCCGTCGCCAGCCTGCTCGTCTGGGGCAGCCAGTTCGACGCCGGCAAGGCCGAGCACGAACGCAACGCAGCAATGACGGCCAAAAACCAGATCGAACAACGTCTGCGCCAGGTCCGCACCGAAGAACAGGAAATCCGCGAGCGCACACAACGCCTGCAGCAACTGCAAAATTCCGGCATCAGCGGCGACGAAAAACGCCTCGACTGGATGGAAATGCTCCGCGAAACGCAGCGCGAACTGCGCATCCCGGGCATGAGCTACGAGTTCGGCGCCCAGACCAGCCTGGACAAGGCAGACGACGCCAGCTACGCCTGGTTCAGCAGCCCGCTGCGCCTGCAGCTCCGCCTGCTGCACGAAGAGGACTTGATCAACTTCCTCGCCCGCATCGAGAAAAATGCCAAGGCCCTGGTCATCGTACGCGCCTGCAAGCTCTCGCCTTTGCCGCGCCAGGCCGATGGCCGCGCCGCCATGGCCCAGTTCGGAGCCGATTGCGAAATGCAGTGGCTGACCATTCGTCCGGCGAGTGACAAAAAATGAACCGGATCCGCCTGCTCACCCTCCTGCTGCTGTGCTCGGCCAACGCCCCCGGCCTGGGCGAAGAAGCACCGCTCGGCCGCCTCTTCCTCGACCCGCAGCAAAGAGCCAGGCTCGACCTCCAGCGCCAGCACAACCCCGGCTTCCAGCCCAATGTCGGCAACAGCGAAGCCAGCCAGACCATCAACGGCGAAGTCCGCAGCAGCGATGGCCGCAGCATCCGCTGGATCAACGGCGAAGCCAACTGGGACGGCACGGCACCGCCGCCCCGCGTGCCGGTCGGCGACACCTTCAATCCGGCCACCGGCGAGCGCGAAAGCGTGATCGGCAGCGGCCGCATCGACATAAAGCGCGGCACGAAATGAAACGCCGCGCCCCACCCTCCGCGCAGAGGGGCGTTGCTCTGATCGCCCTACTCGTCATGCTCCTGCTGGCCGGAGGCTATGCCTTCTATCGCAGCAGCAATCTCGACGGCACCCAGAACCAGGAACGCGACACCGTCATGCAGCGCCTGGCCCGCGCCAAGGAAGCGGTCATCGCCCACGCCGTGAACGACGCCACGCGGCCTGGACGACTGCTCTGCCCCGACCTGATCGGCGATGGCAATTCTCCGCTGTTATCTCGTGACGACTGCGACAGCTATAGCGGTTGGTTGCCGTGGAAAACACTCGACCTGAGCGAAAACTCCGACCCGCAAGGCGGAAAATTCCGCTACCACATGACTCCGGCCTTCGGCGGCCAGAACGCCAACGTCGTCCTCAACAGCGAAACCCCAACCACGCTTCGTCTTGATGTTCCGGCCGGCAGCAACAGCAACGACATTGCCGCCATCATCATCGCCACCCGCGGCGTACCGGATGCCCGCAATGCCGATGGCAACGACTATTTCTACAACCATGACCGCACGAACGAACTCAGCACCTCCAACGACAACGACATCGTCATCGCCATCACCCGCCAGGAATTGATGGCCGCAGTCGAGCAGCGCATTGCCAACGAACTCCGCACCTGCCTCGAGCAACATTCCCGAAGCACGAACACCTACCCGTGGCCAGCCCCGTTTTCCCGTATCGCCGAACAAGTGCTGACCAATACAGCAAATGCGACAACGCGCATTACCAATGCCCCCGGTTTCATCGGATCACTATTCGGCATGGTCCCTGACACCCAGCCCGGCAACCCGGAGAAGGCACTGCAGGGCTCGACCCTTAGCTTGCGCGAACTGCAAACAACCCTGGCGCAGGCACAGACACCGACAACCAGTACTTTGTCGGCGCTGCAGGCCGAGGCAGCCAAGGCAATGGCACTTTACGACCGCATTTTCCTGGCCGCCGTCGCCCTGTACGATTCTGCCTTCCGTGCTGGACAAAGCCTGGCTGAACTGGAAGGCATTTTCGATACAGCCACCGCCAGCAAGGAGAGCTACAGCGCACTGTCGCAAACCATTCCTACCGCCATCACGGCCAACCAGGCCACACTCGACGCATTCCGGACGGCGCTCGCCGACAGCGGCTTCGACCTATTCGTCGGCAAGTTGATTCCGTTGAACCAGAACATCGAGAGCAAACTTTCTCAGCTTCCCGCTCAGCCGACCAGCACGCAGGTCCGAACGGTTCTGGATGCGGTTACCCCATTGAGAAATGGCCTGCTGGAGAATAGCCAGTCCTCTGATCTCGCCATCGAAAGCGCAATTTCGAGCACCCATGCGCGGGCCACATCGGCAGTCAGCAGCCTGAATACAGCCTGGAAGCAACTTTCCAGTGAAGCCGTCGCACAAGCCAGAGCGGACACAGTAGCCTTGCTGACAGCAAGCCAAGCCATCGAACCTGTCGTGCTGGCCAGTCGCACAGCAGCAACACCTGGCAGCACTGCAGACAATATCGCACTCGAATCGATCACCGCTGCGATCAATTTACTCGCCACGGCACAGAACACCGCCCCTGCCAAGGTGACCGCTGCGCGCGAACTGGCCAAAACGATCGATATTCTGCAGGCCTGGATTTCGATTGCCATCGAACTGACGCCCGACCTCGCCGGCAAGGCACGCAAGGGAATCGTCGGCGGACAGGTCGCTCTGGAAAACCGCGACAGTTCAGCCTACGCAGCGGCCAGCCAATTGCTGAACAGCCTCGCTGGCAGCGGCGGCGCCATCGCGGTACTGGGGAATGCAACTTCCAGTAGCGAGGAGATTGCAGCCGCCATCGCCAACCTGCGTTACCGCCTGAACGCCTTGATCGCTGCTGCCGATGCGCTCGATGACAGCTTGCGGACAGGTTTCGCCCAGGCCGCCATCCCGACCCGCTGGTCCAGCGCCGAATGCGCCTTTCTGACGCCGACCAGCAGCCAAGGCAACTGGTGGACGCAAGGCAACTGGAAAACCCTGTTTTTCTACCAGATCAGCGCACAAGTCCGGCCACTAAGCGGCACGCTGACCGTCAATGGCGTCGGCAACTACCGTGCAGTTGTCATCGGCGCCGGTCGCGCTTTATCCTCGCAGCCTCGGCCAAGCAACGATGTTCGCAACTATCTGGAAAAAGGCAATGGCGATCTGTCACGCAATGGCGACGCTCTGGCGCCAACACCCCGTTTCGTTGCCGAAACCGTTAGCCCCTCGTTTAATGACCACCTTGCCTACTAAGCCTGTCACCTTCCGCCACTCCCTGAGCACACCGGCGCAGCACGGAGGCTTTTCCCTTGTCGAACTGACCATCGTACTGGTCATTGTCGCCCTGCTGGCCGGCGGTCTCATGTTCGGCCTGTCGGGCCAGCGCGAGCAAATCCAGAGCAAGGAAGCCCGGCAGCAGCTGGAAACCATTCGGGAAGCCCTGATCGGCTACGCCATGACGAACGGACGCCTGCCCTGCCCGGCCCCCGCCAACCTGCCCAACACCGATCCTGCAGCAGGAAGGACACGCACACCGCCGTGTGCAGACGACTTGCGTTTTGGTGTCGTCCCCTGGGTGACGCTGGGCTTATCCGAGACCGACCCGTGGGGAAATCGCTTTACCTATTTTGTCAGCGCCAAATTCACCGCGGCCCTGGCGGCCGATGCCCAGGCCAGCTTCACCCTCTCGACGGGAAGCGCTACCGCCGTGCCAGCCGACAACGCGGGCACTGCCAACGTCATGGACAACGGACTGGTCATTGCGTCTGATGTCCCAGCCGTCATCGTCAGCCACGGCAGCCGAGGCGTCGGCGCCTACCAGCCAAACGGCGCCCAGTTACCCGGCGCAATTGGCGACGAAGCCGAAAATGCCGATGCTGATCTGACCTTCATCGCCCACACGCCCACCGAAAATTTCGACGATCTGCTCACCTGGATCATCCCCACCGTGCTCAAATCGCGCCTGGTTGCCGTCGGCAAACTCCCCTAGGCAAGCCCCCAGTCAACCCTTTGGCATATTGACCGGCAGTCAGCCGACTGCCAAACTGAGCCGAATTGCCAACCCCGTCGTTATCAGCGAGTCCCGTGAGCCAGCAGCCATTCCTTGTCGCCCTGCGTACCGGTGGAGTTCTTCCGGAAGACGATGCCGAAACGCGCCTGAAAAAGTCGCTGCTGGTATTCGCCACGGGCCTGGTTTGTGCCGGCTCAATGCTCTGGCTTTTTCTTTATGGCCAGATGGGACCGCAGTTTTCGGCCAATGCGCCCTTCGTTTTCCAGTTGCTGCTCGTTGGCAACCTGCTCTACTACTTTCGCAGTGGCAATTTCGACCTCTTTCGCTATTCGCAGCTAGCCCTCTTCCTGTTTGCACCGTTCGCCGTGCAGTGGAGCATCGGCAACTTCATCACGGCCAGCGGCACCAGCCTGTGGGGATTGCTCGCCCCAATCGGCGCCGTGCTGTTCTTCGGGGCTCGTGAATCGCTGGCGTGGTTCTTTGCCTATATTTTCCTGACGGCGCTATCCGGCTTCTTCGACTACTTCCTGGCCGACAGCCTGGTCAGCAGTGCCCCGAATATTTCGATCCGGACCAGCGTCTTTTTCTTCGCGCTCAATTTCGCTGCCATTTCCAGCATCGTTTATCTGCTGCTGCGCTACGCCGTCCAGGAAAAGGCCAAGACACAAGCCAGCCTCGAAGAGACCCACCGCCTGTTGCAGGACGAACAGGGTCGCTCCGAACGCCTGCTCCTGAACATCCTGCCCGGCCCCATTGCCGAACGCCTGAAGCATGACAACCAGGCCATCGCCGATGGCTTTGCCGACGTTACGATCATGTTCGTCGATATCGTCAATTTCACACGTATCGCCGAAGGGCTGACACCACAGCAGGTCTTTTCCATGCTCAACCGGATATTTTCGTCTTTCGACGAATTGGCCGAGCAATATGGCATGGAGAAAATCAAGACCATTGGCGACGCCTACATGGTTGCCGGCGGCCTGAACAACGAGCAGACCAACTACACCCGGTCCATCGCCGAACTGGCCATCGCCATGCGCGACCTGCTGCATCGCGACTTCACGGTCAACGACATGCATCTTGACGTTCGTATCGGCATCGGTACCGGGCCGGTCGTCGCCGGTGTCGTCGGCAAGAAGAAATTCATCTACGACCTGTGGGGCGACACTGTCAATATCGCCAGCCGGATCACCAGCGAAGGCACCCCCGGAATGATCCATGTCGATGCAACCACCTACCTGCGGCTGGCGCAGCACTTTTCATTCGATGAACCACAGGCGCTCCACCTAAAAGGCAAGGGCAATACGCTCGTTTATCGATTGAATGGCTTGCGAGAACCGCAGCCTAGTGGCAAACCGACAGCGTAAATGCAACGCATCCCGGCCGATTTTCAGCCAGGACCAGCGAATAGCCCACCCCGTCGGCCTGCCGTGCGGCGTGATACAAACCGATTCCCAAACCGTCTTCGGAGTTGACCGGCTCCTTGAGCAAGGCACCGGCCAAGGGGGCTGCGATGGCCAGGCCGTCATCGGCGACTGTCAGTCTGCCCTCGGCAAAAAGTACGCTAATACCCAGGCCCGGTTGGCGCAAGCGTTTGGCCAGCGCGTTCTGCAACAGATTCTCGGCCACGCTGTCGAATAGGGGTCCCGGCAAGAGTTGACCAGGGCTGGCCTCGCCCTGCCAATCAACCGGCAAATGGCTATTGCGCTCCTTGAACTGGCGCCACCACGAACAGGCCTCAACCTGTTCCAGACTCTCGATTTGTGGCGACTGCAATTTATCCAGCGTCGCTTTCAGGCGATCGGCGATTTGCGGCAACTGTCGGCCCAGCAAGGCCGCCACCTCGGCTGGATCACCCGGCTGATTCGCGGCATAGCAAAGGGTTTGCAAGGACTGGAGCAGATTCTTCACGTCGTGCGTCACCCGCGCACCGGTTTCATAGATGGCCTGAACATAACCCATGCGCTGTAACTGATACGTCTGTAGTTTGACCAGATAAAACTCGACAGCCAGTCGCAGCAGCCACTCGACATGCCAGCGCATGGCCGGCGAGGGTGAATGATGAAAATGGACCGAGAGCTCAAGTTCGTTCGCCTGGTAGGTATGTGCGGAGATGGTCTGTTCACCGGATTGCCCCGCTCGCTCTCCCGTACGCCACGAGACGCCGACAACCCAGGGAATGCCACGCAAACGCTGCATGACCGCGTCGAGAAACCGCGCCGGATCGGTATGCCGCTCACTTTCCTCCGAAAGCTGCACCAGCCACTGCTCGAGAGGCATGCCCAGCGACAACATGTAACGTGAAATCGCCGAGCCGATACCGGAAAAGCCACCGCGCGGATTCCACGCCCAGGCGACCACGAGCAAGGCGCCGGCAACCGCCAGCGAAGTCTTGAACAGGGCCTCGACATAGCCCCCCCCGCCGACCAGCATGTAGGCCAGTGTACCGAGCACGAAAACGGCAAGGACGAGGAAAACCATGACCCCATAGAACAGATCGAAGGCCTCGCCGGATTTTCGCTCAGGCGCCCGCGCCGGAAAAATCAGCAGGAATGGCAGAACCAGCGGCATGAAGCGGGCAAGCAGCCCGCGCAACAGCGGGTCGATGGCGACAGCCGGGGAGATTTCCGGGACCACGCCCAGAACGGTAATGCTCACCAGGTAGCCAAAAGCCAGGAGATAACCCGAACGCTCGGTAGGCCTTTCGGTCCCCAGCACCCGCCCGCCGATAGCCGCGGCCAGCGCGCCACACCAGATCAAGAGCAGCCATGGCCCAAGCAACAACGTCGACACCAGAACCACGCCGAGCAGCACAACGCCTTGCCGCAACTCGATTCGGCGCTCGCCGGCAACAAAGGGTTGCCAGATCAGGAAAAGTCCGAGAGCAACCACCCATAGCAGGCGAACGGCTGGGATTTTCCAGCCACCAAATGCCAGCGTGTGCAGCATCAGCAAATGGGCGGCCAACAGGAAATGCGGCCAGCCAGCCAGGCGGCTGGCAATTTTGCCAACTATCCCGGTGTTCATATTTCAGACACTCTGTCCATATTTCGACACGCACCACCCAACTCTTCGCCAACAATTGCCAAATCTACGCCTAAATGCATAGGCACGAAATTTGCGGAGGAATACTCAAAACTCAACCGGAGCATGCCATGAAACACCATCAAAAAGGCTTCACCCTTGTCGAAATCGCCATTGTCCTGGTCATTATCGGCCTATTGCTGGGGGGCGTTCTGAAGGGGCAGGAGTTGATCAACAGCGCCAAAGTCAAAAACATGGTGAATGACTTCAGGACCACTTCGGCCTTGGTATACGGCTACCAGGATCGTTTCAAGAGCTTTCCTGGAGACCAGACCCAGTTGCAGCTGACCGATGCCTTTGGTGCAGCAGCTAATGCAACGGCATGCGCCCCGGCCAATACCGCTGGCCAGTGCGTCAGTAACAATGGCCGCATCGACGGCAACTGGAATGCCGCTGCCGTCACCGACGAGACTTTTGTCTTCTGGCAGCATGTCCGCCTGGCCAATCTGGCGACAGGAGCGATCAACACCGGCGACCAAAACTACCGCCCTCGCAACGCTGATGGCGGCTTTATTGGCATTGAAAGCGGCATCAGCGGTGCAGGCGTAGCAGCCCCCTTCATTGCCGGCATGCGCGGCGCTGTCTTTGTCTGCTCCGAAGGCATTCTTGGCCGCTATGTTCGACAAATCGACACGACAATGGATGATGGCAATACGGCAGGTGGGTCGGTTCAGGCTGTCCCAATGGGTTCCGCGCGCGGCGCTGCAGCAACATTGACTGCCAACATTGTCGAGGGCCAGCAATACACAGTCTGCGCCAGCCTGTAAAAACCAGTCCAGAACTCGATCAAGTCCGCCCCGGCGGGCTTTTTCATTTCAGCAGCAACCGTTCCTCGGCCGCAGACACCGCTTCCGGCAAACCGAGGACGACGACAACATCGCCTTCCTCCAGCCGAGTCTCCGGGGCTGGTTCCAGAGCACGAATACCGCGCCGACGGATGGCGCTGACTTCGCAACCCAGATCGTCAAGATTCAGACTATCCAGGGTCTGCCCGATGCCAGCCGAGCCCGATGCCAGCAGCACCGAGTGGAGGCGCGGATGATGTTCATCGTCATCGTCATGATCGCGGTCCGAGATGCCTCGATAAAAGCCGCGTAACAGGCTGTAGCGCTGGGAGCGTGTCTGACGAATGCGCTTGAGCACGCGATTGATCGGCACGCCGACCAGAACCAGGGCGTGCGAGGCAAGCATCAGGCTGGCTTCCAGCGTTTCCGGAACGACTTCGGTGGCACCGGCCCGGGTCAGACGGTCCATATCGCGCTCATCGAAGGTACGGACAACCACCGGCAAGTCAGGGCGCGACTCCTGAACGTGATGCAGGACTTTCTCGGCTAACGGGGTGTCGCTGATGGTGACGATCACCACGCTGGCCCGCATCAGGCCGGCAGCCAGCAAGGCTTCCTTTCTGCCGACATCGCCGTAAACCACGTTTTCGCCGCCAGCCGCCGCTTCCCGAACCCGATCCGGATCGAGGTCGAGGGCCACATAGGTGATGTTTTCCTGGTTCAGGAAACGGGCAAGGTACTGCCCGCTTCGGCCGAAACCGCAAAGAATCACGTGTTTTTCGGCGCCCATTGACTGAGCAGCGATCTTGGTCAATTGCATCGAGCGCATCATCCATTCGTTGGCAACAAAACGCACCACGATCCGCTCGCTGTACTGCACGATGAACGGCGCGATCAGCATCGAGAGGACGAGCACGGTCAACGCGACCTGCTGGATTTCCCTGGGCATGTTGATGATTTCGCCGAGCAGCACGAAGCCGAATTCGCCACCGGCGCACAGCCACAAGCCGGAACGGATGGCATTGCCCGGCGAGGCGCCCAAACGCCACGAAAGCAGGCCGACAACCAGCGACTTGATCAGCAGCAAGGCGAGCAGCGCCAGCAAGACCTGCCACCACAGCCCCACCAGGATATGCAGATCGAGCTTGACGCCGATGGTCACGAAGAACAGTCCCATCAGCACATCGCGGAAAGGCTTGATGTCTTCTTCCACCTGCATTTTGTATTCGGTTTCCGAAATCAGCATGCCGGCGACGAAAGCACCGAGCGCCAGCGACAGCCCGGCCACCTCGGTCAGGGTGGCCAGACTCAGTGTAATCAGCAGCACGTTGAGGACGAACACTTCGGAGGACTTGGCGCGCGCGACGAAATGGAACCATTTGCGCATCAGCTTCTGACCGAAGACAAGGATGACGGCCAGCACAATGACGGCCTTGACCAACGCCACCGCCAACAGCATGGCCAGTTCTTCGGGCGGCTGGGTCAGCGACGGGATGATGACCAGCAAGGGAACCACGGCCAGATCCTGGAAGAGCAGGACGCCCATGATCTCCCGCCCGTGCGCCGAATCCAGCTGCTGACGCTCGACGAGCAGCTTGGTCAGCACCGCCGTCGACGACATGGCGAAGACGCCGCCGAGGGCAATGCCCAGCTGCCAGCTAACGCCGAAGAGCATGACCAGCCCGGCAACCAGGGTCATGCTCAGGAGAACCTGCAACATGCCCAGACCGAACACGATGCGTTTCATCGCATACAGTTTGGGCAGCGAGAATTCGAGGCCAATCGAGAACATCAGGAAAACGACGCCGAATTCAGCGAGGTGCTCGGCCCGATAGACGTCGTCCATCAGGTTCAGGGCATGCGGACCGATGACGCAACCGACGAACAGGTAGCCGAGGACCGGCGGCAAATTGAAACGACGAAAGACGACCACGGCCAGAACCGAGGCACCGAGCAGAAGGAGGACGAGGGAGAGGGCGCTCAAGGTCGTTGCGTGAAGTCAGGTATACTTTGGCCATCATAACCTCAGCAAGCCCATGAACCCAAGCCAATCTACCGCCCGCTTCTCGCCGGAACGCGCTCTGGAACTGGGTCGTCAGACCCTGAGCATCGAGGCTGCTGCGGTCGACGCGCTAAAAAGCCGAATAAACGGTGACTTTGCCCGAGCCGTTGAATTGATCCTGAACAGCCACGGCCGCCTGATCGTCAGCGGCATGGGCAAATCGGGCCACATCGCCCGCAAGATTGCCGCAACCATGGCCAGCACCGGCACCCCGGCCTATTTCGTCCATCCGGCTGAAGCCAGCCACGGCGACCTCGGCATGATCACCCGCGACGACGTGCTGCTTGCCCTGTCCAATTCCGGCGAATCGGGCGAACTGCTGAGCATCCTGCCGGCCCTCAAGCGCCAGGGCGCCAAGATCATTGCGATGACGGGCGTCTCCACATCGACCCTGGCTCGCGAAGCTGACATCCACCTCGATGCCGGCGTTGCCCAGGAGGCCTGCCCGCATAACCTGGCGCCGACCGCCAGCACGACTGCCGCGCTGGCCCTCGGCGATGCGCTGGCCGTCGCGCTGCTCGACGCCCGCGGTTTCGGGCCGGATGACTTCGCCCGCTCGCACCCCGGCGGCTCGCTCGGCCGTCGCCTGCTCACCCACGTTCGTGACGTCATGCGCGCCGATGACAGGGTGCCGGCCGTTGCCCCCGCCACGCCGATCACCGATGCCATCATCGCCATGTCGCGTGGCGGTCTGGGGCTGGTCGCAATTACCGGCCCGGCCAACGAGGTGCTCGGCATCTTCACCGACGGCGACTTGCGTCGCTCTTTTGAAAAACGCATCGACCTGCTGCACGGCGACATCGCTTCGGTCATGCATGCCGCGCCGAGCACCATCGGCCCCGACCGCCTCGCCGTCGAAGCCGTCGAAATGATGGAGCGCTTGCGCATCAACGCCCTGCTCGTCGTCGATGCCGACAATCACCTGATCGGCGCGCTCAACATGCACGATCTCTTCACCGCCAAGGTCATCTGATGGACATCAACACCCGCGCCGCCAACATCAAGCTGGTCGCCTTCGACATCGACGGTGTGATGACCGATGGCGGCCTGCATTACACCGACGACGGCCATGAACTGAAAACCTTCAATGTTCAGGACGGCCTCGGTGTTGTGCTGTTGCGCCGTGCCGGCATCAAGGTGGCCATCATCACCGGGCGCACTTCGAACGTCGTCAATTGCCGCGCCAGGGATCTCGGTGTCGAGCATGTCTTCCACGGCGTCGGCGACAAGGGTGCCGTTTCCGGCCAACTGCTCGAACAACTGGGGCTGCAATGGTCGGAACTCGCTTTCATGGGCGATGACCTGATCGACCTGCCGGCGATGACCCGGTGCGGTCTGGCCATCGCACCGGCCAATGCCCGTCCCGTCGTCAAGCAACGCGCCCACATGGTGACCGACGCCAGCGGCGGCAAGGGTGCCGTGCGCGAGGCCATCGAATTCATCCTCGCCGCCCAGGGCAAACTCGACGCGGCCTTCGCGCCCTACCTCAGCGCACAATGAAACACTGGCCCAGCCAACTCTTTCCGGTCGTCGTTCTGCTGGTCCTGGCCGGGCTCAGTTTTTGGCTGCAAAGTACCGTTGACCGTGGCGAAACGAATAACGATGGCAAGTTCCGCCACGATCCGGATGCGACGGCCGAGAACTTCACCGTGCGCCGTTTCGGCCAGGACGGCCAGATAAAATATCGCCTCACCGCACCATATCTTGTGCACTACCCCGACGACGACACCTCCGAACTCAAGTCGCCAACGCTGATCAGCTATCGCCCGGAAGGTGCCGCTGTCACCGTCACCGGCGATCACGCCAAGGTGACCGCCAAGGGCGAAACCATCTTTCTCTGGGACAATGTCAGCGTCACGCGGGCGGCGACGCCGGACCGCCTGGAAATGGTTGCCCGCATGCCCGATCTGACCGCCCAGCCCGACGCCGGCATCGCCTTCACCGGCAGTCCGGTGGAAATCACCCAGGGGCAATCCTGGATCAAGGGTGTCGGCATTCATATCGACAACAACAATTCGACCCTCGTCCTGCAATCACAGGTCCGGGGACAACTCATTCGACCCAGGGCCGCGCCATGACCATTCGACTTGCCACGCTCACCGTCTGCCTGCTGATCAGCCTTGCCGCCCATGCCGAACGGGCTGACCGCGACAAGCCGATGCTGCTTGAGGCCAACCGTGTCTCGATCGACGACGCCAAGAAAATCCAGATCCTTGAAGGCGACGTCCTGATCACCAAGGGCACGATGACGCTGAAAGCCGACCGCGTGGTGATCAAGGAAGACCAGTACGGCTTCCAGAAGGGCACGGCCTTCGGCGGCAAGAGCGGGCTCGCGCGTTTCCGCCAGAAGCGCGACGGCAAGGAGGAATACGTCGAGGGTGAAGGCGAGCGCATCGAGTACAACACCAACAGCGAGGTCGTCGAACTGTTCCATCGCGCCTGGGTCAAGAGCGGTGAGGACCAGGTTCGCGGCGACTACATCTGGTACGACGCGGTCAGCGAGAAATATCTGGTCACGGCCGGCGAATCGCGCGATCCGAAAGCGCCGCCGGGTCGCGTTCGCGTCGTCATCCAGCCCAAGGGCAAGGATAGCAGCGAAGCGAAGCCGGCAAGCCGCGGGGAACGCCTTGAGCTCAAGGGCTCCGGCAACCTGGGGTCGCAAAGCGCACAATAGCAGCGCATCGGCGGACTGAGCCCAGCGCAAACCCCGCCATTTACTGAGCCAGCAAAGGCCGTCAAGCCCATGATTTTCATGGACTTATTTATTTTGTGCACCGCACAAAATAATGTTGACAATACAACAATCATCCCTATAATAAAGACCATGGTGCAGCGCAACATCGCCTCATGGGATAGCGCTGCAACGGTTTTAGATTGTTCTGCATAACCTTTTAATTCTGGAGATAACCCATGACGTTCAACTTCACCACCCCCGAGCAATTCGCTTCTGCCAACAAGGCAACCGTTGATTCCCTGCTGTCCCTGGCCAACACCGCCCTGGCTTCTGCCGAGCGCATCGCTGCCCTGAACCTGAACACCGCCCGTTCGCTGATGGAAGACTCCGTCTCCGGCGCCAAGGCCATGATGGGTGCCAAGGACGTCCAGGAAGCCCTGTCCATCCAGGCTTCGCTGGCCCAGCCGAATGTCGAGAAGGCTGTTGCCTACTCGCGCTCCGTGTATGAAATCTCGGCCCAGACCCAGGAAGAACTTTCCAAGATGGTCGAAGGCCAGTTCGGCGACTTCCAGAAGACCGTTGCCGGCCTGCTCGACAAGGCTGCCAAGTCTGCCCCGGCCGGTTCTGACGTTGCCGTTGCTGCCGTCAAGTCGGCCATCGCTGCCGCCACTTCCGCTTTCGACAACATGAACAAGGCTGCCAAGCAGGTTGCCGAGATCACCGAAGCCAACGTTGCCGCAGCCACCAACGCCACTGTCAAGGCTGTTGGCGCTACCGCCGCTGCCACCAAGAAGGCTGGCAAGTAATTAGCAGCAAGAGCCCCCGCAGAAATGTGGGGGCTTGTTTCATCCACACCCACAATCAGACTTGGAGAAGATGATGAGCAACCCGAATTTCGAACAACTGACCGCCGCCCAGAAAGCCAACGCCGAAGTCATGACGACCCTGCTGCGCACGGCCTTCAACGGCGTCGAGCGCCTGACCGCCCTGAACATGGCCGCCTCCCGCGAGTTTTTCAACAACACGTTGGCTGGTACCCAGCAACTGTTGAGCGCCAAGGATGCCAACGCTGTCGCCAAGCTCAACACCGAGCTGGCCCAGCCGAACGCCGCCAAGTGGATGGACTACTCGCGCAGCGTGTACGAACTGGTCGCCGAAATGCAGAAGGAAGTTACTTCGGTCATGGAATCCCAGTACGGCAGCTTCACCAAGAACATCAACAGCGCCGTCGAAAAGGCCAAGACCTCCGCTCCGGTCGGTGGTGACGTGTTCGCCGCCACCATGCAGTCGATGCTGAACGCCTCGACCAAGGCTTTCGACAATATGACCGGCATGGCCAAGCAACTGTCCGACATCGCCGAAGCCAACATGGCTGCTGCCGGCAAGGCTGCTGCTCCGGCCAAGACCAGCGCCACTGCTGCTGCTCGCAAGTCCGCTGCCAAGTAATTCCGGCGCCCTGCGCTGACGAAAAAGCCCGCGAGATTCGCGGGCTTTTTTACGTCTGGCGTTCGGGGATTTCAATTTTGGCCGTTTTTTCGGGTTGACCGTGGAAGTCCGAAAAACTGGATCAGGTCCGCCAGACCCAGTTGATTCGCCGACTTTCGACTTCAATACGGATTTCCTCCATCGCCTTGTCGACGAGTTCGGGCGAACCTTCGACGCCGAGTTCCAGATGCCTGCGCTCCTTGCCGACCAGCGAGGGCAGCGAGAACAGGCGCAGTGTCGGGTAATCCTTGACGATGCGCTCCATGAGGTCGAGCAGCGCGCTTTCGTAGGCCGTGGGGCCAGTCAGCAGAAAGGCCTTTTCGACCATGCCGTCGACCGCCTTGAACTGATCCCGGTAGAAAGTATCGAGCGCCCATTCGATCATCGGATGCGCCATCTGCGGAAAGCCGGGCACGAAATAATGGTCGTTGACCATGAAGCCGGGGATACGGTTGAACGGGTTGGGGATGATCTTCACGCCGGCCGGGAAGGTGGTCAACTGACGGCGCTGGTCAGTGATTTCCTCGCCGGCGAAACGCACTTTGAGTTCCTCGAAACCTTCGGGATGCAGTTCCAGCCCGACGCCGAGCGCCGCCGCCACGGCCTGCCGGGTGTGATCATCCGGCGTGTTGCCGATGCCGCCGCAGGAAAAGACGACATCGCCGGCGGCCATCGTGCGCCTGAACGTGGCAGCGAGGCGTTCGCGGTCGTCGCCGAGGTATTCCACCCAGCTCAGGCGCAGGCCACGCCCGACTAGCAGTTCGGCGATCCTGGCGAAATGCTTGTCCTGCCGTTTGCCCGACAGGATTTCGTCGCCGATGATCACGGCGCCAAAGTTGCGGCTCATAGTCTTTCTCCCTCGATGGTCACGACGGCGCCGTGACGCGAACGGCGCAGGGCTTCCAGCCCGTAATGAACGAACGACAGGGCAGCCAGCGCCGGCACCAGCAGGCCGACAAGCGGAATGTGTGCAAGCAGTGCCATGGTCAGGCCGAGCATGAAGAGCGGCGTTTTCTGGCGTGTGCGAACTTCCTGCCACTCACCGGCGGTAGCGTGCATGGACAGCGCATCGTAGGCAAACGTCCGGCGATTCAGCCAGCCCATGAGCAGCAGCGGAATGAGTAGCGAGAAACCGGGAATCAGCCAGAGCGGAATGGTGATCAGCCAGCCGGCGATGAAGAGAATGGCTGCGAACAGGCTGTTGACCGCCGCAGCAACAAAACTGTCCTTGCCCATCGGCGCGACGTCGCGATATTCGGTTGCCGACAGGTGCTTGAGCATGAGCGGCAGAATGACGATGGCCGCCAGCAGCGAAGCCGTCAGGTAGGCGACGGCGAAGATCGCCATCCAGCCGCCGAGGTAAGCCAGGATATGCGCCAGCCAGACCAGGCCCCAGCCGACGAGCAGGGTCATCGGCGGATAGTCCATCATCTGCTGCACCATCCAGCCCAGCCCCCAGACGGCGAGCGCGATAGTCAGCAACAACGAGAACAGCGCCGGGGTCAGGACATAGAGCCAGACCTTGCCGCTTTTGAGGTTGGCGAAGGTTCGCGCCAGCGCCAGCATGACATCACCCATTCTTGATTCCTTCCCACTGTTTCTGTAAACGTTTGGATGAAACCGGCACCGGCGTCCGCAATTCCTGCGCGTAGAGGCCGACGCGCAATTCTTCGAGCAGCCAGCGGAATTGCTCGACCTGCGGGTCGAGCGTGCCGAGCTTGGCGAGCTGGATGGCGCGGCGTTCGTAGTTGGTCCATAGCGGCGTGTATTCGACCATCAATTGCGCATCGCGCCCCGGGTTGGCCTTGAGCTTGTCGAGGCGGACGACGATAGCCTTGAAGTAGCGCGGGTAGTGTTGCAAACGCTCGAAGGGCGTATCGATCAGGAAATTCCTGCCCATCAGCCGCTTCAGTTGCGCCTCGATGTCGGCCACCGCCGCGGCGTGCGCCTTGAAGGCCGGCAGCTTCTTGATGACCGTCTGCCATTCGCTCAGCACGGTGCCGACCAGCCGGCAGACTTCCTGCATGATCAGCCCGAGCCGCGCCTTGCTGTCGCCGCAACGGCTCTTGAAGGCATTCGGCGTCGTCGGCAGCGGCTCGGTCAGGCAGGCGCGCTCGAAAGTCAGGGCGACGATCTGGTTCTTGAGGTCGTCGGCGCTGCCCAGCGCCATGTATTGCATCGCCATCTGGCTCAGGCCGGGGATGTTCTTGTCGAAATACTTCACCTGATCGCGGAACTGCAGCATGAACAGGCGCAGCAGGCCGGCGCGATGGGCGGCTGCGGCCTCCTCGGCGGAGTCGAAAACCTTGAGACTGACGGTTTCCCCCTCGTCGGTCAGCCCCGGGTAGCCGAGCACGGTCTGGCCGGCGACCGGCACTTCCATCAACTCGGGCAATTCGCCGAAAGTCCAGTCGGTCAGATTGGTGAATTCGGACGGCGTTTCGTGCAACTCGGCAAACTCATCCTTGGCCTGACGGCCCCACTCGGCGCGCAGGGCGACGAGGCTGCGGTTCATGTCGAGCTGGCGACCATGTTCGTCGATGAGCTTGTAGTTCATCGAAAAATGGGCGGGCAGCGCGTCGGGCCGGAAGGCATCCGGCGTCACGGCCCAGCCACGCGCATTGAGGCCGCGCGCTTCGAGAATGTGGTCGATGAGCGGCGTGATCAGGCCCTGATTCATCTTCTTTTCGTTGCCGGCCACGGTCGACATGAATTCTTCGACAAATTCCGGCACCGGCACCACTTTCGCCCGAATTTTCTGCGGCAGCGTCTTGATGAGCTGCACGAGCTTTTCCTTGAGCAGCCCCGGCACCAGCCATTCCATGCGCAACACGGGAATCTGGTTGAGCTGCGCCAGCGGCAGGGTCAGCGTCACGCCATCGCGCGGCGAACCCGGCTCGAAGTGGTAGCTCAGCGGGTAATCAATGCCGCCGACCTTGAGGTGATGCGGGAAAGCCTCGGTCGTCACGCCGGCCGCCGAATGACGCATGAGGTCGTCTTTCGACAGGTAGAGCAGCTTCGGCGTCTCGCGCTCGGCTTCCTTGCGCCAGTGGTCGAAGGTCGCGCCGTTGTGGATGCCTTCCGGGATGATCGAGTCGTAGAAGGCGAAAATCAGTTCGTCATCGACCAGCACATCCTGCCGGCGCTGTTTGTGTTCGAGGTGTTCGATCTCGCGGATCAACTTCTGGTTGTGCTGAAAGAAGGGCCAGCGTTTGGCAAAAGCCTCGTCGATTTCCTCGCTGACCAGGCCCTGGCGGATGAAGATTTCCCGCGATTCGGCCGGCGCCATCGGGCCGTAATGGATGCGCCGTTTCGGGTTGATGACCACGCCGTAGAGCGTTGTCCGCTCCCAGCCGGAGACCTGCATGGACTTCTTTTCCCAGTGGGCGTCAAAATACTGGCGCTTGATCAGGTGAGCGCCCACTTTCTCCAGCCAGTCCGGTTCGATGCGGGCGACGCAGCGGCCGAAGAGGCGCGTCGTCTCGGTGATCTCGGCCGCCATGATCCACTTGCCGGCCTTTTTTTGCAGCGGTGACGAGGGATGGATCAGGTAACGGATGCCCCGCGCGCCGAGGTAGAAACCGGACTCGTCGGCCTTGCAGCCGAGGTTGCCGAGCAGGCCGGCGAGCAGCGCCTGGTGGATGGCGTCGTAGGTGGCGGGGGGTGTTTCACCCATCCCCACCCCAGCCCTCCCCTTGAAGGGGAGGGGGCGCTCTCCTCCCCCTTGAAGGGGGAGGGGCTTGGCCTTCACTCCCTCCCCTTTATGGCCCGAAGGGCCGGTATCCCCAGGGACAAGGGGAGGGTTGGGGTGGGGATGGGTCTCGCCAGTCTCACGCACCCAACCCAACTCCGCCACCATCGCATGCAACTGCCCATGCACCTCGCGCCACTCGCGCAGGCGCAGGTAGGAGAGGAAATGGGCGTGGCAGTTGTCGACCAGCTGCTTGTTCGATTTCTTGTGTTCGACGGCGTTCTGGAACCAGTTCCACAACTTCCACCAACCGAGGAATTCCGATTTCTCGTCGGCAAACAATTTGTGCTTTTCATCTGCCGCCTGCTGTCTATCCTGCGGCCGTTCGCGCGGGTCCTGCGCCGAGAGGCCGGCGGCGATGACCATGACTTCCTTCAAACAACCGAGGTCGCGCGCCGCAACAAGCATGCGGCCGATGCGCGGATCGAGGGGCAGCTTGGCGAGCGACGCACCGATCGGCGTCAGCACATTGTCGTCGTCGAGCGCGCCGAGCTCCTGCAACAGCGCGTAGCCGTCGGCGATGGCCTTGGCTGGCGGCGGTTCGATGAAGGGGAAGCTCTCGACATCGGTCAGGCGCAGCGACTTCATGCGCAGGATGACGCCGGCCAGCGATGAACGGAGGATTTCCGGATCGGTGAACGGCGGCCGGGCGTTAAAATCGAGTTCGTCGTACAGCCGGATGCAGACGCCCGCCGCCACGCGGCCGCAACGCCCCGCTCGCTGCCGGGCCGCCGCCTGAGACACTTTTTCGATCTGCAACTGCTCGACCTTGTTGCGGTAGGAATAACGCTTGACCCGGGCCAGCCCGGTGTCGATGACGTAGCGAATGCCCGGCACGGTGAGCGAAGTTTCGGCCACATTGGTCGCCAGCACGATGCGCCGCTGGCCGCCCGAGGGCTTGAAGATGCGGTCCTGATCGCCAGCTGACAGGCGGGAAAAGAGCGGCAGGATTTCCGGCGCATGGGCGGAAGACAGCCCCGGCCGGGCCAGGGCGTGCTTTCTCAAGGCCTCCGCCGCCTCGCGGATTTCCCGCTCACCGGGCAGGAAGACGAGGATGTCGCCGCTGCCCAGCCGCGCCACTTCGTCGGCGGCATCGACGATGGCGTCGTAGAGATCGCGTTCGTCGTCCTTCTTGTCGAGATCCTCGACTGGCCGGTAACGCACTTCGACCGGATAGAGCCGGCCGGACACTTCGATCACCGGCGCGCCGTTGAAATGCTGCGAGAAGCGCTCGGCATCGATGGTCGCCGAGGTGATGATGACCTTCAAATCCGGCCGCTTGGCCAGCAACTGCTTGAGATAGCCGAGCAGGAAATCGATGTTGAGGCTGCGCTCGTGCGCCTCGTCGATGATGATCGCCTCGTAGGCATTCAGATAGGGATCGGACTGCGACTCGGCAAGCAGGATGCCGTCAGTCATGAGCTTGACCCAACTCTCCGGGGACGACCGATCCTGGAAACGGATCTTGACGCCGACACCAGCGCCAACCTGCGTTTTCAATTCCTGCGCCAGCCGCGTCGCGACCGAACGAGCGGCCAGCCGGCGCGGCTGGGTGTGGCCGATCAGGCCACGGGCGCCAAGGCCGAGATCGAGGCAAATCTTCGGCAACTGTGTGGTCTTGCCCGAGCCGGTTTCGCCGCAGACGATGACCACCTGATTCTTCTCGATCAACTCGGCGATATCGGCCCGTCGCTCGTTGACCGGCAGATCGCTCTGGAATTCCGGCTTCGGCAAGCGGGCACGACGCTCGATGACCGCCGCCTGCGAGCGGGCCAGCAAGGCCGCCAGATCGGCATTCAGTTTTTCGCGATCATTTCCGGTTGACCGCAGTACATCGCGTTGCAGGCTGCGCAGGCGACGCGCGTCGCTGGTCAAACCCGCAGCCGCGGGAATTTCGCGCCGTTGTCCGGCGTTCTGATTTTTCATAAGTTTCTAAACGTCCAGCGGCGAAACAACGCCGCGCCCGCCCTTGTTCAACACATGTGTGTAAATCATTGTAGTGGCCACGTCGGCGTGGCCCAGCAATTCCTGCACGGTACGGATATCGTAACCGGACTGCAGCAAATGCGTCGCAAACGAATGGCGAAAAGTATGCGGCGTCGCCAGCTTGGCAATGCCGCTCGCCTGCACCGCCTTCTTGACCGCCCGCTGCAAGGCCTTTTCATCGACATGATGACGCCGCTCATCACCGCTGCGCGGATCCGCCGAAAAACCGGCAGTCGGAAAAACATACGGCCAGGCCCACTCCGTCTCGGCGTTCGGATACTTTCTATCCAGCGCATGGGGCAAATACACCGCTGCCCGCCCCTTGGCCTTGTCGTCGTCAAACAGCTGGCGGCGCCACCGCAAATGATCCCGCAAGGGCCCGTTCAAGGATTGCGGCAGCATCGTCACCCGATCCTTGGCCCCCTTGCCATCGCGCACCACAATCTCCGCCCGCTCGAATTCGACATCCTTGACGCGCAGCCGCACGCACTCCATCAAACGCATGCCGGTGCCGTACAACAAACGCGCCATCATGCCGTGCAGCCCATTCATGCGATCGAGCAACCCGCTCACCTCCTGGCGCGTCAACACCACCGGCAAACGCTGCGGCTGCTTGGCGCGAACCACGCCATTGAGCCACGGCAAATTGATCCCGAGCACTTCCCTATACAGGAAAAGCAAAGCCGACAGCGCCTGATTCTGCGTCGAAGCCGCCACCCGGCCTTTGACGGCCAGATGCGTCAAAAACGCCTCAACCTCAACCGCACCCATCTCGCGCGGATGCCGCTTGTCATGAAACAAAATGAAACGTCTTATCCAGTTCAGATATTGCGTTTCAGTGCGTATGCTGTAATGCTTGACCCGAATCCGGTTCCGCACCTGATCAAGCAATTTTGGTGGCTGTGGTGCAGAAGACAGTTCGCCAGACATTGCAGTTTCCAATGAGGAATTAAAAATCAAAATGTTATCAGGATATTTTTGTTTTTATACACCACGCTGGCGGGAAGTAGACACCCGCCGGGGTGTCTACTGATTCGTTAGAAGGTTCTGGTTTCTCATGTCACTTCGCCGCCCGTCGCTTGCTCTTGGCTCTGTGCCTGTTTTGGCCCGTCGGCTCAGCGTTTTCGGCGTTGCTACGGTCAACCGGAAATTTCAGCCAAAATCAAAACCCTCGGGTTTTGGGCTTTTCCCGGCTGCCAGGCATTTTCCGTTTGCCGCCAGCGCTCGCGGCTGCAAGCAGTTCGTTTGCACCGCCGCTTTCCCGGCAAACCCTTCTAACACTGCGGTCAAGGCCGCTCCCTCCGGTCGCTGGACGCTGCGCGATAAAGCTCCGCGCAGCGCCCCTTACCTACAACGTTGGGCGTCTAAGGTCTAACCCATGCATCGAGCTCACGCATATTCGGCACTTGCGAACGAATTAGAAAAGTGGCGCACAGTTCCACCCGCTGAACTTGCAGCGCTTGTTGGGGCTCCAGCAGCACAAATTGCAGTCCACTACGGCGGCGAAGAATTCGAAATCGAGATTGCCTTTGCCTGGGAAGGCTTGGACAAAGGAGCTATTCGCGTTGTGGGTACAGCAAATGGACTAAGGAGCCGAGAAATAACAAGTTGGACAAATAGGGGTGCGCTGGCGGGATGCGATGCAAGGCGCCGGTCGCGCCGCATGGTCATTCCCTGCAAGCGACCGGCAACGCCGCAGCGCGCCCGCCAGCACAGCCAGAATGTTCAAGTTATTGTTTCTCGGCTCCTAAGTTCGTGGCGCCTCGAACGCTTGCAGGAGTCCATTGTCGTTCCACTACCATGAGCAGGAACCAGAAAGTCATGAATATCCTTTCGGCAGCAGCGACGCCCAACATTCCGGTCCAGCGGACCGTCGGCCAGCTTCGCTGTCCGCCGTCCACTGACCTAGCACGGTAACTTCAGCAGGTATATACATCCATGCTCAAATCACTCTTTGTTCAACTGTGGTGGATATTTCCTCTACTCATTGCAGTCGCTGTCGTTAAAACTCCATGGTTTAAGGGGGTCTTTGGCGAATGGTTGGTCAGGTTGTCTGCAAAGTTCCTCCTTGACCCAAAGGAGTACCGACCGATTCACAATGTCACGCTTAAAACACCCGATGGAACGACGCAAATCGATCACATCTTCGTATCACGATTTGGTTTGTTCGTCGTTGAAACAAAAAACTACAGTGGCTGGATTTTTGGCGATGAGCATCAGCCCATGTGGACACAGAGGATTTTCAAGAAGACCAACAAATTTCAAAACCCGCTTCGCCAAAACTATAAGCATGTCAAAGCATTGGAAGCCCTGCTAAATCTTCCGCCGGAGAAAATTCACTCTGTCGTTGTCTTTGTCGGCGGGAGCGAGTTCAAGACAAAGATGCCGGCAAACGTTACTTACGCGGGTGGATATATTTCTTACATCAAGTCAAAGACCGAAGTTTTTCTATCGCTCTCCGAAGTTGAGGCAGTGTCCACTGCAATTAGCACCGGCAGAATGGCTCCGTCGCTCGCCACAAATCGTGAGCATGTGCAGAATATTCAATGCCGCTTAGATCCCCATGCGCCAAGGTCATGTCCAAAATGCGGTGAACAAATGGTTCTGCGCACAACAAAAAGCGGAGAACTCGCGGGTGGCAAATTTTGGGGCTGCTCCGCTTTTCCAAAATGCCGCACGATCCAAAAAGTCACTTAACATGGCGCTCAACCTCGCTCCTTTCAGTCGCTGGACGCTGCGCGATAAAGCCGCGCAGCGCCGGTCATCTACACGTTAGAAGGCTCCGGTTTCTCATGTCACTTCGCCGCCCGTCGCTTGCTCTTGGCTCTGTCCCTGTTTTGGCCCGTCGGCTCAGCGTTTTCGGCGTTGCTACGGTCAACCGGAAATTTCAGCCAAAATCAAAATCCTCGGGTTTTGGGGCTTTCCCGGCTGCAAAGCATTTTCCGTTTGCCACCGGCGGTCTCGACTGCAAGCCGTTCGCTTGCACTACCGCTTTCCCGGCAAACCCTTCTAACACTGCGGTCAAGGCCGCTCCCTCCGGTCGCTGGACGCTGCGCGATGAAGCGCCGCGCAGCGCCCTTTACCTACAACGTTGGGCGTCACGTTTTCCACACGACCTTGAGCCATCATTATGAGAGTGCTAATTTCTACAGCAGGCAGTCACGGCGATGTACTGCCATTCGTTGCACTGGGTCGAGAGTTCGCTGCTCGCGGGCACGAAGTCATTCTTTATGCAAATCCGTTCTTCCGCAGCTACACAACGGATTCTGCAATTCGCTTCGTACCCATAAGTACGGTCGAGAAATATTCCTCACTATTTGGCGAACTGTCAGATGGCGACCCAAGCCGCGCTTTCAAGCGTGTAGCAATGGAGTATGCCGAGATTTGCCCAGAGTACTACCGGGCCATGAAAGCGGATGTCATTCCAAGCAATACAATAGCTCTCGGAAATTCATTGTTGTTTTCTCCTCGCTTGTTGAGAGAAACCGACCGCGTTCCTTGTGCAACCGTTCACCTGGCACCGTCCGTCTTTCGGTCGAATGTGAGGCCGCCGCGACTGGTTCCAAATTGGATTACATCGCGCACACCATCTCTGCTGAAGCGGACGGCTTGGTGGATGCTTGACAAGACTTTCTATGATCCTAACTTCACGGCACCACTCAATAGATACCGGGCCGAGCTCGGCCTGCCTAGTGTAGATCGGATATTCCGCTCCTGGATTCATGAGGCAGACTGCGTAGTTGGATTGTTTCCGGACTGGTTCGGTGAGCCCCAACGCGACTGGCCCGGACACGTGGCTCTAGCCGACTTTCCTTTATATGATCACGGCTATCAGGCTTCCCTCTCGCCACGCCTCGACGAATTTATAAAAGCCGATCAGCCGCCTGTCGCCTTCTCAGCAGGAACAGCCACCGCCACTGCGCATGAATTCTTCAAAACATCTGTCGAAGCCTCAGAAACTACTGGGTTGCGGGCGATCCTCCTAACGCATTTCCCACAGCAAGTTCCGGCTTCACTGCCCAAAGGTGTGATTCACGTCGACTATGCCCCCTTTGGTGCCTTGCTGCCCAAGCTTGCCGCATTCGTCCATCACGGCGGCATCGGCTCCACCAGCCAAGCATTACGTGCAGGCATTCCACAACTTATCCGGCCTGTCGCCTATGATCAGTTTGACAATTCCGCCCACGCGGTGCGCCTTGGCGTGGCACAAGAAGTTTTGCCAAAGCAGTATGTTCCTCATGTTGTTGCAGGTGCACTTAAGAAGCTAACCACCGACAGCTCGTTGAATCAGCGTTGTCAGCAGGTCGCGACCCGATTTGCCAATTGCAATTCAATCGTCACGGCCTGCGACTCGATTTTGAGCCGCCTTTGCGGCGACGCCCAACTCTGCGGTGCAGGGGACGCTGCGCGATAAAGCCGCGCACCGCTCCTGACCTTGAACGTTGGGCCTGAGTAATGGAAATTACCACTCTTGGCGAGTTGCTCCACTGGTCATACGCGAACCTCGCGATGGCTCATTCGGCTATCACTGCGAAAGCCGATAAGTACGGGCGCACACATTTCATGATTCGTTCTCGTCTCTACAAAGGTCTAAATAATCAGACCATGAGCATAGGCCCTCTAGCTAACGACGAACGCTTGAAGATGGTGCTGCCCCAAGCTTGCTGCTACTGCGGAAGCCGAGACTACTTATCTGTTGACCATCTCATACCGACAAAGCGAGGTGGAGCGAACTCTGGCGACAACCTCGTCTGGGCGTGCCGTTCGTGTAACAGCTCAAAGTGCGCCCGTGACGCACTCGAATGGCTGATGGAGAAAAACCAATTTCCTCCAATCCTGCTTCTTCGCCGTTACCTGAAACTTGCAATTGAAATTAGCCGAGAAAGAAACCTTATGGATACACCGCTTGCAGAAACACCAGAGCTTCCATTCTCGTTATCTGCAATTCCACAGACATTTCCACAGCCCAGTCAATTGCGTTTATGGGTGGTGGAAATGGCCCAACCCGGCGTTCCAGGCGACTTGCGATAAAGCCGCGCAGCGCCGGTTAGCTCTACGTTGGGCGTCGCCATAGGAGCGTCATGAACAAGAATATTGTCGTACCCACAGCGTTATTTTTCTTGAGCGCGCTCCTCACCGTCATGTTGCATCCTGCCGCACTGCTCATTGCGGGGGCAGTTATTTGTGTCATCGCTGTGCTGAAATACCGCTCCCGAAAGGACACCGAGCTGAAGCTTGGAGCCACCTTGCTATTTCGGTCAGGGCTTGCCGTTATCGCTGGTGCAATAGTCGCAGTTGCTTCTGTGCTTGCCGCTATGTCTGGTCTATTTTCAGGCTAGGTGACCATGAACCGAAACCAGTCAAACCCGGCGATCAACCTCGCTCCCTTCGGTCGCTGGGTGTCATGAGCCTTCTCGACGCTACCGCTTCCGCAATTGGCGAGACTGTCGCTTATTTGGCTGGTCGTGTCGTGGGCCGCACTTTCCATCTCGAACCAAAGAAGGCTCAGTGCATTGGCGAATACATTGTTATCGGTGTCATCGTTGGCGCGGCAGTTTTCGTTACCGTTGCCTACTCATAGCGGCAGAGGGGTTTCCGTGGGCCTTATCATTTTCAGCTCGCCGTCTCGCCAGCGCCGACTTTGTGCGCGTAGCTCGGCCTCATCACGCTGCCGGGCACTATTGCCCAACCCGGCGCTCCAAGGGACGCTGCGCGATAAAGCGCCGCGCAGCGCCCCTTACCTACAACGTTGGACAACGCGAAAGATAGCGGATCAAAGCAACCTTCGAGGGCGATAACGCATGAAAGCAATTGT
>JAUYEI010000124.1 GCA_030691385.1 Azonexus sp. | reverse complement strand
CAAGCCTGGCCAAAAATAATCCTTGAAACCTCAGTTGGACGTGGCAGATGGTGCGCCTGGGCGGGATGACCGGCGCGAAGCGACGCCGCAGCAGGCGCATGCCGGCAAGAAGGAGCGAAAACGAGCCGATAACAATAAAGCAAATCGGCGAGTTTCAGCGAAGCCACAAAGCCGGACGCCCGACCAGGCGTGCCAGCGGCCACGTCGCGCTGTCAGCCAACGGGTGAATCGCCTCGAAGGCGCAAAGGCCTGTATTCAGGCGGCTGGCCAAGGCTGGATAAGCGGTCAACTGAGGTTTCAAGGATAATTTCATCATCCGGCATGATGTTTTTTGTCATATGACGTAAACAAGACCGATCCGCAGCTTCGAAGGTCTGGCCATCAGCCCGGACGGCAAGTTGCCGTCCCGCACAGCAGTGCGGGACGCTCTACAGCACGACTCCGACTTACTTGTCGGAGCCGATGCCCAGCACCTGCTTTTCATTCAAGGGCTGGAAGAGAAAAGTCATCTGGCCGCCGGAAATCTCTTCAACACTGTACGTGCCATTGATCACGTCGCCGACCTTGGCGATGATGTGCTTGCCCTGATGGTTGAGGAAGACCCGCGTTTCGCCCGCCTCGTTGAGCTTGCCAAGATACTGAAAAGGCAGCGGCGGCGCCGTTGGCTTGGGCGGCTTGGGCGGTGGCGGCGCGACGTACCAGCTCTTGTTGCGGAAGGGGTCGATGGGCTTGGCGCCCTCCTCCGTCTTGCCCTCATCGACCGGCACCGGCTCGGGAAAACTGAGCGGGGCGGCGGCCAGTTCGCTCGTCCGCTCCGGCGCCCCGGCGCGCCGACTTTCCGCCGGTGACGAAGCCGCTGATTTGCTGGCGACACTGCCCTTGCGCTTGCTCTTTTCCGGCACCGGTTCATCGTCGACGAGGTAGCCGGCGACAAGGGTGGCCGAGAGCAGGCCACCGAGGATGATCCAGCGTTGTTTCGGCGTCATGCCGCCTTCCTTCGGCCGAAGAGGATGAAGCGCAATTGCGCCTCGACCTCGGCGTTGCCGATGTTTTCGCGGCGCAGGCTGATGTCCTCGACGGCCAGATCGGGGAACGCCTGACGCACCGCCGCCACGTAGCGGCGTATGGTCTGGTAACTGCCCTTGACCGGCAGGTTCAGGACGTAGCGGTCGAAAAGGCCGTCCTTGCCCGGCACCAGGCGATAGTCGCCGGTCGGGACTTGCAGCCCTTCCTTGCTCGCCAGTTCAAGCAGGCCGCCGAGTTCGGCATTGAGCTGATCCTCGCTCGGGAAACGGTCGAGCAGGCGCTGCCGCGTGTCTTCCGGCGTCACGCGCTCGGTCTGGCTTTCCATCGAGGCGCGGCGGGCGTTGCGTTCGAGGCTGGCCAGACGACGCTCGCCTTCCTCGATGGCCGCTTCGCGGCCGGGTAACACGACAATGTGGGTCAGCGCGGCGGCAACGACCAGCAAAAAGGCGATCAGCGGCAGCGCCGGCAGATTGGCAGCCGCGTAGCGCAGACGGGCGAGCAGGAGGTTCAGGAACCGGTCAGCCATGTTGCGGCAATCTCGAAGAGGATGGGTTGTTGCGGGTCGCTTTGCTTGATCTGGTGCGAGAGCAGCACAACCTTGTCCAGCGGTTCGCGGCGCAGGGCTTCGACAAAGGCCAGCGCTGCCGCCATGTTGCGTGCCTCGCCGGAAATCTGCACCGCCTTGCCGGCCGCGCTGGGGCGGATCGCAAGCAGCGCGACGTCCTCGCCGGTTGCCGCGTCGATGCTGCGGTAGAGCTGTTCCCAGTCAATGCGGATGAGGCCGATGGTCTGGCGCAGGGTCTTGCCCTCCTCGGCCGAAAAAACGTTTTCCGGGCGGCTGTCGCGGCGGCCGGCATCGACCCGGTCGGCCCGGCGCTTGGCCTGGGCCAGCCTGGCTTCGACTTCTTCCTGCTGGCTGAGCAGCGTCCGGTCTTCGCGCCAGGCGTCGGCGCACAGCACAACGCCGGCGAGAAGCAGGACAACCGTCAGCAGGCCGGGACGGCGCGGCTGGAAATCCAGGCCGAGATCACGCATGGGCGCCTCCGGCAACCGGCGCGACCAGCGTCGTTTCCCAGCCACCGGCCAACTTGGGAGCGGCGCCGGCAGATGTTGAAATCAGCACTTTTTTCCCGTTGACCGTAGCAGACTCGGCAGCCAGCAGCCCGGCCAGTTCACCCGCCAGAATGGCTGGCTCCGCCATACTGGCGCGGTGATTGCGCAGGCTGGCAATCTCGCCGTCACGAATGCCGGCCAGGGTCAGCCAGCCAAAGTCAAGGCAGGCCAGCCAGCCATCATTTAGCTGCGTTTGCTGCGCCGCGAGTTCGGCGATCAGGCGCGGTTGCACGCTGCTCAGGCGCAGGCGCCGGGTCTTGGCGGCAGCGCGCAGGCCGGCCAGCAACTGGCGGTCGATACCGGCGGCAAGGCCGTTCTTGCCGAAGGCCGGGCGGTCGAGGGCCATCTCCAGCGCCGCTGCCCGCTCGCCCAGCGCATTGCGCAACAGGGCACGGGCCATGTCGAGTCGGGCCGCCTGGCCGGTCAGCATCTCGCTCCACGGCAGCAAGGCGTAGCGGACCAGATGGTCGGCAACGACGATGCGCAGGGCAGCGCCCTGGCCGGCGCTCTTGAGCAAAGCCTCGGCGGCGGCCAGCACCGGCTGCCAGTCGGCTTCGCCGGCGGCCGGCGGCGCCACCTCTGCCGCCTGGCGGGAGAGCGCACCGCGCCACGGCTGCCGTTCGAGAACGACGCGCTGCGGGTGAATGAAGAGGGTCAGGCGGTCAAGCCACGAAAGTGACACGGTTGGCTTCTTCCAGGCTGGTTATCCCGTCGCGGACAAGATCAAGGGCGCTTTCGCGCAGCGAGCGGGTGCCGTTTCGGCGGGCCGCTTCCTTGAGTTGGCGGATGGGGGCGCGGCTGATGATCAGTTCGCGGATTTCATCGTTGAGGACGAGCAGTTCGGCAATGGCCTTGCGACCGCGATAGCCGGTGCCGCGGCAGGTGCCGCAGCCGACTGAACGGCGGAATTTCCAGTCGGCACCGGCCACCGTGCCGATATCGGCGTCGGTCAGCTCTTCGCCGGTCGGTGTCGTCGGCTGGGCACAGGCCGGGCACAGGGTGCGGATCAGACGCTGGGCGACAACGCCGTTGAGTGCCGAAACGAGGTTGTAGGGATCGACTTCCATGTGCAGGAAGCGGCCGATGACGTCGAAAACGTTGTTGGCGTGCACCGTGGTGAATACCAGGTGACCGGTCAGCGCCGCCTGGACGGCAATCTGCGCGGTTTCCGAATCGCGGATTTCGCCGACCATGATCTTGTCCGGGTCGTGACGCAGGATGGAGCGCAGGCCGCGGGCGAAAGTCAGGCCTTTTTTCTCGTTGACCGGGATCTGCAACACGCCGGAAAGCTGGTATTCGACCGGATCTTCAATGGTGATGATCTTGTCTTTGCCGTCATTGATTTCAGTCAGTGCCGCGTAGAGCGTCGTCGTCTTGCCGGAACCGGTCGGGCCGGTAACCAGCACCATGCCGTAGGGTTCGCTGGACAGCCGGCGGATGCGCGCCATGATGTCGGCGTCGAAGCCCATGGCGTCGAGACGCAGGCCCTGCAGGTGATCGGTCAGCGCCTGCTTGTCGAGCACCCGGAGCACGGCATCCTCGCCCCAGATGCTGGGCATGATCGAGACGCGGATGTCGATCTCGCGGTCCTGCCAGCTCACCTTGAAGCGGCCGTCCTGCGGTACGCGGCGTTCGGAGATGTCGAGCTCGGAAAGCACCTTGACGCGGGAAATCATCTGCTCGGCGGTATCGACGCCATCGATAGCCCCGGCGTAATTGAGCACGCCGTCGATGCGGTACTTGATGACCAGGCCGCGATTGTTGGCCTCGACGTGGATATCGCTGGCCCCGGCTTTCAGGCCGTCATGCAAGGTCGACCGGAGCAGGCGGACAACAGCGCTGCCGTCTTCCGAAATGCGTTGCAGCGACAGGTCTTCGGCCACCGAGCCGATGGCGATCTGGCCGCCCTCGCCGCTCAGGCTGCCGTCGAGCGCCCGCACCCGGGTTTCTTCACGGGCCAGGAAGGCTGTCAGCACCGATGGCGGCGCCAGGCGCCAGTGCAGCGGCTTGCCGAGCGGCACCAGGCCCTCCAGCCAGTCGCGCAGGGCGACGTCGAAGGGGTTGGGCGTGGCGATCAGGTAAGCCTCGCCTGCTTCGAGGACCAGCGCCTGACGCCGGATGAATTCGGCAAACGGCGCCAGCGACAGGGCCAGCGAGTGTTCGGAAAGCTCGGCCAGGCTGATGGCATTGAGGCCGAAGGCCAGGGCCGTCAATTCGCCGGCCGCCTCCTCGCTCTGGCCAAAATCGGCCTGCAGGGCAGCCATCACCGCCGGCAGGCCGCGCCCGGCCGCCGCCAGCTGGCATGCCTCGCCGAGCAGGACATCGTGTTCCTGGCGTTCCATCGACAAGTGCGCCTCCCTTGGTCTGTTCACTGGAAATTGCCGGCCAGTTCGAAGATCGGCATGTACAGCAGCAGCACGATGCCGCCGATGACGCCGCCGATCACCGTCATGAGCAAGGGCTCGAAGAGTCGGGTGAACATGTCGACGAGGCGGTTGATTTCCTCGTCGTAAAAGGTGGCGACCGCTTCCATCATGTCGCCGAGCTGACCGCTGCGTTCGCCGACGGCAATCATGCGCAGCGCCACCGGCGTGGTCAGGCCGCCCCGTTCGGCCGCCTGCGAAAACGGCCGCCCCTGTTCGATGTCGGCCACCGCCTGCAGCAAGCCGGTGCGCAGGGCGACGGGCAGGATGTCGGCGACCATGCCGAGCGTCGTTTTGAGGGGAATGCCGGCGCGCAACAGCATGCCGGTGGTCCGGTAAAAACGGGCGAGAAAAATCAGCCGGATGCGCTCGCCGAGGGCCGGCACACGCCAGGCGGCACGGGCAACGGCAGCGCGTACCGGTGGCAGCGAAAAGAGGCCGACCAGACCGGCAATGGCCAGCGCGACACCGATCGCCAGCCCCGCAGCGTGGTTGTTGATGAAGCCGCCCCAGGCGAAAAGCAGGCTCGACAAGCCTTCCGGATCGCGCCCGCTATCGGCGAAGACCAGGGCAAAGCGCGGCACGACGTAGCCGAGCAGGAAGAGCGTGACGATCGCCCCGACCGACATCAGCAAGACCGGGTAGATGGCGGCGCTGACGATCTTCTTCTTGAGGTCGGCCAGTTTTTCGTGGAAGACGATATAACGCTGCAGCGCTTCGGGCATGTCGCCGGTGCGCTCGCTGGCCCTGACCGTCGCCACGTAGAGATCGGGAAAAGCTTCGGGATGGTGCTGCATGGCGGTGGACAGCGACTGACCTTCGCGCAGGTGGCCGAGCAGTTGCGTCAACACCTCCGAGGTCGCCGAACCCTGGTCCTGCTCGGACAGCGTCTCGAGGCCTTCGACCACGGTCAGCCCGGCCTTGAGCAGCGAGAGCATCTGCCGGGTGAACAGCGGCAACGGGAACTTGCCGCCGCGCGTCCGCCCGCTGCGCGGGCCAAGCGGCCGCGACGAGACGATGACGCCGCCCTGCAGGGCGGGCGCCGCGGCAAGCAGTTCAGGCGATTCGGCCGCGACCGTCAGTCGGCAAACACCCCGACCGGGAAAGACGGCCATCACGTCGTAATCCATTGTTATTGGAAGCTCACCAGTTGGTGATATCGGCGTTTTCGTCCTCGCCGCCGGCCTTGCCATCCTTGCCGAAGGAGAAGAGATCGAAGTCGCCGCGCTCTCCGGGCTGGGCGTACTGGTAGGCGGCGCCCCACGGGTCGACCGGCACCTCCTTCTTGAGGTAGGGCCCCCGCCAGCGGCTCTCGCCGGCCGGGCGCCTGGTCAGCGCGGCCAGTCCCTGCTCGGTATTGGGGTAGCGACCGACATCGAGGCGATACTGGTCGAGGGCCTTTTCAAGACCGTCGATCTGGGCTCGCGTCGCCTTGATTTCCGATTTGCCGATCTGCGAAAAATACTTCGGCCCGACATAGCCGGCGAGCAGGCCGATGATGACCATGACGACGAGCAATTCAAGCAGGGTAAATCCGCGCTGGCGCATCCGGGAAACGGCAGCGGGTGCAAAAAAGCGGCCAAGGACTCGGGAAATTAGTTTGTGCAACACGGGTTCGCCAAAGGAAATTAGGAATCTGGACCATAATTCTATGCAAGCTGCGTTACACGACCATGACGCCGCGCTCGCCAAAGGCTCGCCGAACCTGCTCATCCGCCGGTCAATTTCCGGTAACACAGGCCGGTTAAGCTGGACGGACAACTGGACCATCATTCGACCATGCACCTCAACTCAGCCCTCTTCTGTCTTGCCGTCACCGCACTTGCTCCGCTGCAAGTGCAGGCGGCCGGCGGCATTTTCGGCTTTGTTGACGACGACGGGGTCGAGCACCTGAGCAACATCCCGGACGACAAGCGCTACCGGCTGGTGCTGGCCGACCGTTTCGAACCGGCCCGCACCGCCTTGCGCGCACCGCGCGGCGTCCTCGCCCTGCCCTACGGCCAGCGGCCGTTTCACGATTCGGTCATGCGCGCCAGCAGCGACACCGGCGTCGACGCCAAACTGCTGCATGCGGTGATCACCGTCGAATCGGGCTACAACCAGGGCGCCGTTTCACCGAAAGGGGCGACCGGCCTGATGCAGTTGCTGCCCGGCACCGCCAAACGCTACGGCACGGTCAACCTGCTCGACCCCGGCGAAAACATCCGTGCCGGCGCCCGTTATCTGCGCGACCTGCTAACCCTGTTCGACAACAATCTGGAACTGGCGCTGGCCGCCTACAACGCCGGCGAAAACGCCGTCATCCGCCATGGCCGCCGCCTGCCGCCCTACGCCGAAACCCGGCGCTACGTGCCGCTGGTCGTCGCGCATTACCGTCGGATGCAGGGTAGCTGAGCGGCTTCCAGACCATTCCCACGGTCAACCGGAAATTTTGGCCAAAATCAAAAAGCCGGAACCCTTGGTTCAGTTGCCATCCGGCGTGATCGAGAAACGATAGCCCATGCCGCGCACGGTCTGCACCATGCCATCCAGCGCGTGGTTTTCGAGAACGCTGCGCAGGCGACGGATATGCACGTCGACCGTCCGCTCCTCGATGTGCGAACGACCGCCCCAGACATAATCGAGCAACTGGCCACGGCTATGGACGCGCTCGGCGTGGGTCATCAGGAAATGCAGCAAACGGAACTCGGTCGGCCCGAGACCGATCGGCTCCTCACCGGCCAGCGCCTTGCGCGAATTGGGCACCAGGCGCAAACCGCCGATTTCGACCGAGCCTTCAAGCATTTTCGGGTCGCGCCGACGGATCACCGCCTTGACGCGGGCGACCAGTTCGCGTGGTGAGAATGGCTTGGTCACGTAGTCGTCGGCGCCGATTTCCAGCGCGGAAATCTTGTCGACCTCTTCGCTGCGGGCGGTCAGCATGATCACGGGGATTTCACGCCAGCGCGAATCGGCGCGGATGTGGCGGATCAACTGAAAACCGGACATGCCGGGCAGCATCCAGTCGATCAGCAAGACATCGGGTACATTCGACGACAGAACCTGCCAGGCCGCCTCGGCACTGTCGACGGCATGCACCTCAAAACCAGCGTGCTTGAGGTTAATCGTGATCAACTCGTTGACGTACGGCTCATCTTCAACGACAAGAACCCTTGCTGACATCTCTCGCCCATTTTCTTGCATTCACAGCCGCTCAGGATATTCCGGCAAGATTACCGGACGATGATATTTAGATTTCCGCCACACTTCTCACCAGAAATACCAGGCGCCGGTCGCCAGCACCCAGATACCCAGGCCGGCGTTGGTCACGGCATGAGCGGCAATGGCCACCCACAGATTGCCGCTACGCACATAGAGCCAGCCATAGACCAGGCCAGCCAGCATGCCCGCCGCCCACTGACTGTGCTCAAGCCCGAAAGCGAGGCTGGAAAAGAGCACGGCGCGCAGACCGATGCGCGCCGGCTCGAGCCCCGAAAAATCGGCCTCTTCCAGCCAGCGCATGACCAGCGAGCGCCAGAACAGTTCTTCCATGAGCGGCACCACCAGCGCAGCCCCGGCCAGTCGCATCAAGGCCAGCGACCAGTCGATGCTGCCATCGGTCGCGCGCGGCTCGAATCCGGAACCCGACTGGCCGAGCACGAAAATCCCGGAATCCAGCAACAACCAGATGGCCAGAACAATCAGGCCAGCCGCCAGGGCCAGTCCGAATTCCCGAATGGACGGACGACGCGCCGCAGTCAGTTCCGTGAAGCTCGGCCAAAAAACGAACAGCAGGCCAGCCACCAGCGCAGCACGAATGCCGTACAACCAGCGGGAATCGATCACGCCCCCCAACTGCGCCGCCAACCACGGCTCGGCGGCCATCAGGCCGATGAAAACCGCGAACGGCAAGGCGCGGGCCACGGCCGGCGCCGGAAAAGACAAGCCCCGCGCCAGCGTGCCGACGCTCACGAGCCGACGCGCTGGCTATCCAGCTTCTCGCGCATGTCCTCGACCGCGTTCTCGATCTCGACCCGCTTCAGGCCGGTGAAAGGCTCGCGCTGCAAGCTGCTGTCGAGGCAGCTTTTCTTTTCATAGAGATCGAGCACCTGGCTACTCACCTTGCGCAATTCCTGGCCGCGCTCGGTGCACGTCGCCAGCTGCTGCTTTTCGGCCGCCAGCGCAGCCTGCAGGCGCTTGCCTTCAGCTTCGGCTGCCCGCTGTGCCTCCTGGGTCTTGCGCAATTCGGCCTCGGTTTCGGCCAGCCTGGCGGCGGTGGCCTCTCGCTCCGAGCGCAAGGCGCTGACATCGCGACTCAGCGCAGCAGCCCGACGTGACTCGCCATCCACCTTCTTGCGAACCTCACCCAGTTCGCTTTCGGCAGCGGCCTTTTGTTCGGTCAGCTGGTTTTTTTCCTGCTCGAGTTGACGCTGCACCTGCTGCAAACGACGCACCTCACCCCTGTTCGGATCAGCCTTTTTTTCGGCAGCCAGGGCCGGCGTTGCAGCCAACGCCGCCGCCAGCAACAGGGCCGACAGCCTGGTTTTAGAAGCGCACATTGACGTCAGCCTGCAGCAAATCCACCGCGAAGCGATGGTTAGGGTTGAGCGAGAAAGACTCGATCGACTGTGCCGACATCCAGCGCAGGGACAGCCACGCGTTCTGGTCCACACCATAGTTCACCCCCAACAGGTAGCCCTTGAGGTTGGTACCACCAAGGCCGAAATCCGAGTCGGTAAAGGCGTCGACCGTGGCATCCGAACCGAGATAACGGTAAGTGAAGCTGGTCTGCCAGTCGTGCCGTTTCTCAAGCCTGGGCATGCCGACGGCAAGCTTGAAGAGGTAACCGTAGTCCTTGCCATCGGTCAGATTGAGGCCTGTGCGACGCTGGATTTCGCTGCGATCGAAAGCCGTGTTCTTGACGTAATCGGCCGTCAGCACGACATGGACCGGATCAAAATGGGCCAGATCGAGCGAGGCAGTCAGGCTGACCGGGCGGAACCTGGAGGCGAGGCCCCAGATTCTGTTCGTATCCGTTTGGTAAGCCGTATTGAACAGCGTATTGCCTTTCTGACGCAAGCCGGAGCCATATTCGTACTGGCCATAGGTTGCCGAACCGAGGATCGAATTGTATAGCGTGTAATTCGCCAGCGTTTCCGGACGACCTTCAAGATTGTCATAATCATAGAGAGCCACCCCGAAGTTCAAGCGGGTATTCGGCACCAGTTGCCACTTGGCCCCCAACTGCGCTCCGCGCAACCAGCGGCTGCTCTTGGCTGGCGGACCATCCTCACGCAAAGGAAATGCCCCAACCGTCAGGAACGGGCGAAAATCGCCATTGGCAAAACTGGGCTTGAGCGTAGCTGCAAAACCCTCAAAGTTCAGGTTTTCGCTCCAGACCAGGTCTGTCGACATCCAGGGATTGGGAATGCGGCCGCCAGTGACCGACAACCATTCAGCCGGATCATATTTCACATACGCACGATCCAGCAGGAACTGGTACTTGTTGAAATCCTGACCCATCGTCTGGTTGGTCGACACTCGGTCGCTCATGGTGCCGGTCGCCAACCGGATACCGGCGCTCCAGTCGTCAGACACCTTGGCCAGCATGCCCAGCCTGGCCCGCAGACGGAAGCGCTCACGATCATGCAGGGAATTGGCCGACACCGGAATGAAGCCCGCTGCACGCGTTTTTTCAGGACTAGTGGACTCAGACTGAATATAATAATCGTCGGGATTTGCGTTGCTCTTCGCAAAATCTTCCATCTGGTAACGAACCCGAATATCCCCTTCCCACTTGATCCGATCCAGCCACGACGGCACGGCATTGGGTTCGGCCCAGCGTTCGTTCTTGGCCTGGGCCAGCACTTCCTGACGCAACTGGTCGCGAATCTCGTTCTTGACCGTCTCGGGCAGGTACTGGACGCGAACCGGCGTTGAGCCCTTCGGTTTTTCGCGGGTGGCGGTTTTCGCGGCCTTGGCCTGGGCGGCCTTGACCATGGCATCGGCCTTTTCGCGGCTGAAAATCCCCTGCTCGACCAGCGCATCAATCAGATTGAGCGTCGTTTCGCGCAGGGTTTCAAGCGATTCCCGGTCGTTGGCCAGTGCCGGCTGGCCGGCCGCCAACAGGCCGACGAAGACGCCGACCATGGCTTTGTGCAAGGGTTTTTGCGTGAATTTCATGGATTTCTCTCTGGGTTTCTCTATTTCAATTCGTGACTAAGGCGCACCGCGGGCGGTGATGCGGATCCGGATCGGCTGCGGCATGTTTTCCGGCGGCGCTTCGCGCATGGCGGCGACCTGCAGCAAGGCGTCGCGGAGCAGTTCGTCCAACCCGTTATTGCCGGTGCTTTGTGCCAGATCGGCCTTGTCGACCGACCCGTCGCGGCGCAGCCAGACGCGCACGGTGACGCGATAATCCGACTCCTTCAACTTGCGGTTACGGCTCAACTGCTCCTGCAGGTGACGCTGCAAACGGCCGGCATACAAGCCCTGCACAGCGCCGGTCGCACCGATGTTGCCGCCGGCGTATTCACGGCCGACCGTGCCGGCACCGAAGGCACTGTCGCCATCGCCGGCCGCGCCTTCCATCTTGAGCGGCTCGTTCTGGGCCGGCTGCAGCGCCTCTTTGGGCGGCTCCATCTTGACGTCCTTGGGGTTTTCCTTGGGCGGCTCGGGCTTTTTCTCTTCCTTGGGCGGCGGCGGAGGCGGTGGCGGTTTATCCGGCAACAGGGTGACGACCGGCGGCTTGCGCGGCTTGCCCGACTTGCCGCCCATCAGGGTCATGACGCCCCACACCATGAGGCCGAGCACCACCACGCCGAGCAAGGCGAGGACAGCGATCTTCAGCCAGCGACGCGGCGGCGGATTCTGGTTTTGCATGCTCATCAGTTACCGATTCTTGCCGTGACGAGTCCCACCGAACCGATGCCCATGGCACCGGTGAGGTCGAGCACTTCGACGACGCGCGCGTAGTTGACCGCCGGGTCGCCCTTGAGCACGACCGAGGCCTTCGGATCGCGCGCCATCGTCGCCTTGAGCTGAACCTCCAGTTCGCGGACGGTGACGCCGACGCCATTCAGGTGCAGGGAGCCGTCCGGCTTGATCTGGATGATCTTGATCTCGTGCTTCTCGGTACTCGGCTTGTTCGATGGCTTGGGCAGGTTGATCGACATGCCCGACACCGAAGCCGTGGTCATCAGGATGAAGATGACCAGCAGCACGTAGGCGAGGTCGAGCATCGGCGTGACGTTGATGCTGTCGTAGGGTTTGGTTTCCGCTTGAACGTGCATGGCCTACCTCTGCGCCCGCGTCGTGGCCAGGCCAAGGTCGGTGATGCCGTTGCGTTTGAGCAGCTCCATGACCTCCATGACCTTGGCGTACTGGGCCTGTCCATCACCCTTGATGACGATGGACAGCGCCGGATTGGCAGCCATGTACTGCGCCAGACGCAGATCCAGTTGCTCCATCGTCACCGGGTAGGCGTCGATGAAGACGTCGCCATTGCGCGCTACCGTCACCGCCTTGGTCCCCGGCTTGGCCAGGCTGGTGCTGGCCACCGTTTTCGGCAACTCGACCTTGACGCCCTGCACCGAGGCCGTCGTCATGATGATGAAGATGACGAGCAGCACATAGGCGAGGTCGAGCATCGGCGTGACATTGATCTCGTCGTAGGGCTGGTTGTCTTCCTGAACCTGCATCGTCCTCGTTCCCGCTTAGACGGCGTACAGCTCGGCCGACTTGGTCAGGAACTCGTCGGCAAACACCTGGGTGTCGGCCGACACGTTCTTGATCTTGATGGCCAGCCAGTTGTAGCCGAACAGGGCGGGAATCGCCACGGCCAGACCGGCGACGGTGGCGACCAGCGCGGCGGCGATACCCGGCGCGATCGAGTTCACATTGACGTCGCCCGCCGCGGCAATCGCCGCGAAAGTGATCATGACGCCGACCACGGTACCGAGCAGGCCGAGGAAGGGGCCGCCGGAAATGGCGATGGTGAGCAGCACGATCTGGCTGTTCAAACGCTGGTTTTCGCGGACCAGCCCGGCATCCATGGCAGCGCGGATGGAATTGAGCGCCGCATCGGAGAGCTTGTTTTCGACACCGCCTTTGGTCTGGGTGTCGAAGCGGTGATGCATTTCCTGGATGCCGATCTTGTATAAGCGGAAGATCGTTGAATGGCGCATCGCCTCATCTTCACTCAGCGCCTTGGTATCCATCGAATCCGGTTGCAACAGCTTGCGCGGGTTGTCGCGGAAGCGGTTGAGAAAGGCGTCATTGGCCTTTTCCGCCTTGCCCAGGAACATCGTCTTGCCGATCATGACGGCAACGCTGATGACGGCCATGACGGCGAGAATGCCGATGACGATCCAGCCGTCCAGCGTCAGCGCACCGAGCAGGATGCCGACGTAGGAAGCGGCTTCACCGGCCTCTTCTTCCTCGGCGGCGTACATCAGGCTGTCCGGTTGCTGGCTGCCATGCAGGGCCTTGATGTAGTCGGCCGAACGCGAGGTCGCGGCCAGTGTCACTTCGTCGAGTTCGCCACGGAAACCGGCACCGATCTGGATGTCGCCGCCGGTGTCGTCCAGCGCGATATCAGCCGTGCCGGCTTCGGCACCTTCCATGTAGAAAGTCAGCTTGCCGCCAATCAGGGTCATCGCCACGTGCTGCCAGGTATCGGCCAGCACCGTCGCCTTCGACGGAAATTCCTTGCCATTGACCACGGCCACCAGCTTGCCGCCCTTGAGCGCCAGGGCCAGGCTCTTGCCGCCCTCGCTCTGCTGGAAGAGCGTGCCGGCAGCATTGGCCACCGGCTTGATCCACGCCGTGAAAGTCAGGCCGTTGGCGGTAATCAGCTTCAACGAGGGCGAGGCCGGAACAAGCAAAGTGCTGCTGCCATCGAAACTGGCCGCATCACCGAGCGGGCCGGGGACAGCCCGGGATTTGAAATTTTGCGGATTATTCCGGTTGACCGTGGAATCCTGCACCACGCCTTCATCGGAGAAATGCAGCACGAGATTCTGGGCGGCATCGTAGCTGCCCTTGGCATCGCTGGCAGCGGCTGCCTTGTCGTTGCCCCACAACAGCGTGACCGCGTCCGTCTTGGCCAGCGGCGCCAACTTGGGCTGTTGCACCCAGATCACCGCCAACTCGTTGGTCGAATCATATTTTTCGATATGGAAACGCAGCGGCGTCTTGCCGTCGGCGGCCGTCACGCGCAGATCGCTGCCGTCCGGCTTGGCTTCGGCAAAGGCAAAATTGCCGGTGTGCAGGCGCAAGGCCAGCGGCAACTGGGCAGCGCCCAGCTTCAACTCGACGCCCTCGGCCGTCGTGTCGATCACGGTTTTCTGCTTGTGCTTCCAGTCGTCGGCATTGAAACCGTCCGCCGACTGCGCGTTCAGGGCAACAAGGCTAGCCGCCGCCATCATCCAGTGTGCAAAGTTTCTCATCGTCTTCAAAGTTGTTGGGTTGATCTATCGATTATGAAAGTTGTTCTTTACAGCCGTGCTACCCCGCCGCACGTGCCCGTGCCTTGCGCTTGCGCTCTTCGTCATCAATGGTGGCCGGATCGGCTGCCGGTTCGCTGTCCAGTACCTCGACCGTCAACATGCCGCCCGCCCCATCACGCTTGCCGGCTGCGGGTGCGGCACTTTCCAGGGCCTTGTTTTCGTTGTTGGTCGGCGTGGTAGCCATGGCGACCGGGGCCGGTGCCGCCACCGGCGCAGGTGCCCCGGTGACCCCTCCGGCGGCCTGGATGTTGCTCGCGTTCAGAATCACCCGGGCGCCAAGCGTGATGTTCCCGGTACTGCGCAAACCTGCATCGCCGGCATCGATCGCCCCTTCCGGCGCGAACAAGTCCATGTCACTGGCCGGCGTATCATCGCGCGACGCGAGAACGCCAATCCCTGAACCGGAAATCGAGTTCGAGGTATCCACCACTCTCTGCCCGTTGCGGGTAACCATCCTCGGCGGCGGTGTCGAGTTCACCGTCTTCGCGCCGCTACCGGCATCGATGTTGCCCCGATCTGCCCAGATCATGATGTTGCCGCGATCGAGCGTGAACCCCCGTGACTGGTTGACCAGGAAATTGCCGGCCACATAGGCCAGGATATCGCCCCCGTTGATGGTGAAGATACCCTGATCCGAAGCCGCTTTCGACAAAGAGGGCGCTGCCACGCCGACAACGGTACTGCCACCCGGCACGAGCATCTGGATATGGCCACCCTGTTCGGTCTTGATCTGGCTCATCGAAAGCAGGATGTCGCCCTTGCCGACGTTCTCTTCGGGGAACAGGGCTGCCACCAGCGTCCGCCCCTTGTCATACAGCGACTGGTCACCGCTACTCTGGGCGACCCGGCCATACTCCGTGAGCTTGGCGTAGAAAACGTCGAGCACCTCGGCATCGCTGACCGTCTCGCCATTGATGATTTTCTGGTGGATGGCCTGCAGGCCCGCATTCCTGGCCAGTTCAGCCGCTGAGTAAGATTTGCCCGAGGCGATCAGGTTGACCAGCCCCGTTCCAGCCGAGGCCAGTTCCTTGTACAAACCCTGATAGTCCGGCACGCCACCGGCGATGGCCAGAATATTGGCACCCCCCTCCGGCAGATAAGGATTGTCCAGATTGCCCCGCGTCACGATGCCCTGGGTATCGGCCAGATCGATCGTGCCCTTGGCCTGGACCAGGACTGAACCACCGCCACCGACCTGTATTCCCTTGAGTGGAGCGGTCACCGGGGTAGGAACTTTTTCCTTATCAGTCGGCGTCTTGTAGTCGTACCGGATGTCGCCCCCTGCCTTGATGACGCTCACGTCATCGGCGTGGTTATGCTGAATATCGAGGCTCATGTTCTTGATGTCGCCACCCGCCTCGATATGTACAGCCTCGTTGAACACATGAACGCTGTCATCGATCGCGTTGGTCGCTCGCGTTTCGACGATATCTCCGGTCAGCGCGACGATACGGCTAGGTTCCTTGTCGTTGGCATGCCAGTTCGACGCCGCATGCTTCTCAAGAGCGCTTCCCGAACTCAGCGCACCAAGCAGAACAAACCCGGTCTCACCGAGCAAACCGTTGCCAAGCACCGGATTGCGGACGCTCGGCAAGTATTTTTCAGCCAGATCCAGTTGCTGAACAGGCGCATCAAAACTGATCGAATCCCTGGCGAGCAGATCGAGTTGCCCCGACACCCCGGGCACCTGGGCGACCGAGCCGGCAATATCGCCGCTCAAGGCCGCCACCTTGACCTGCGCCGGCATCAGCCGGTGGGTCTCGCTGTCGCTTACCCCATAAATCGTATCCTGTGCTTTCAGCGCCACGTCGCCGGCCAGCGAGACGACATCGAGGGCCGAACGCTCGCCAAAGGTACCCAGGCGGACGGCATAATCACCGGTCACCGTGACCAACCCGGACGTTGCCTTGGCACCCGTCGTATAGGTGCTGTTGTAGAGCCAGTTCGTGTTGGCCCACAGGGGGTTGTACACATTGCCCAGTTCGACGCCCTGCCGGCCAACGACATCAACGCTACTATTGCCGATGGCAACAGTCGTGTAGAAATTGTTGTCAACCAGATCGCCATTGCTGTTCTTGGTCACGATGACATAGGGCTTGATCGCATCGGCGGTCAGCGTCACCTTGCCGGTTTCGGCATAGAGCATCCCGCCGATGATCGAACCCTGGGCCTGCACGCTGAGGTCACCACCGCCCATGATCAGCGCCCGGTCGGGCTGCGCCTCGCCATCCACGGTCGGCACACGGCCGCTGGTCGGAATGGCGACGATGGCATTGCTGATATCACCGCCCGCCACCAGGCTGATGTCACCGCCGGCAAATGCCGCGATACCCGACTGGAACGAAGCGACGCGCGACCACCATTGCAGGTCCTTGTTACCCCCCACCCGCATCAGCCACTCGTTGGGGTTACCCTGATAAACCGACGCAAGGGCGGGCTTTTCAACTTCGATCGAACCGCCGGCCTTCAGCGAGATGTCGCCACCGCCGGTCAGGAAAGCCGAGTACACACCCCTGGCCGTGTAGTTGTTATTGACGAAAGCCGGTGTAAAGCCATCGAGCGCCGTCGTATCGGTCACACCTGCCGTATAAATCGCGGCCCGGTCGCCAAGCTCAATGTTCTTCGCGGCGGCAATATCGATGCTGCCCGTGCCGGTACGGATCAGTTTATTGTCAGCCAGCACGACACTACCCGTGGTGGCCGAAGCGTCCGTCCCCAGCGGCGAAGCCTGATCGACATCCGCCCCGGCGACGAGCCGGAACGACCAGCTATCGGCTCCGCTGCCGACGCGCGCATCGCGATAGATATCCGCCACCCCGGCCGTTGCCGAACCGTTCCTGATGAAGCCGTCGGTCAGCGTACCGCTCACCAGCAGGTCACGTTCGGCCCGCAGCGTCAGCGCACCAACCACTCCGGCCGCACTGGTCTTGGTAAAGCTCCAGTCGTTGCCAACCAGCAGATTGCCGGTCGACCGAATCTCCTCACCGACCCGGAACACCGTACCCAGGCGCTTGCCGGGATCGGCGGCCTCGACAAAGGCAGCGCCCTTGAGCGCGGAAACCTCGCTCGCTGTCTTGAGCAGGGCAGCCTGCTCGGCGGTACCGAGCACGAAATCGCCGGTCTTGCGCGTCACCCGAACCGCTTCGAGCGCAACACCGGCCGCACCCTGGACATTTCCATCGAGCTTTACCGTGGCCAGGCTCGACCCGACGACGGGCGCCGAGGCCAGCGGAACATCATTGACAAGCCTGAACTCGCCCTTGCCATTGACGATGGTATAGACCGCCGTGACCAACCTGTCCGTCCGAAGATCGCCTGCCTTCAGCACGCTACCGTCAGCGCCCTTCAGATCGACTGAGGTCTTTTTGGTATCGGCCGACACGATTTCCAGCGTTGATGCGGCGGTGTTGGCTGTCTTGGGACGGAATGTCACCGTGTAACCCGGGTTCTGGAAATCGGTGGCGGTCAGCGGGCTGATGACCGGCGTCACGCTGTACCTGTTCGCCCCCGATCCCAGGTCGAGCTCCCCCTGAGTGGCAATTTTGAAAACGCCGTTGTCGTAGATCGCGACAACGCCCTGCCCTGCCTTGATCGCGCCGGCAGCCAGTGCGGTGCCATCGGCATTGACCAGCGCCACCTTGCTGTTACTACCCACGGTCACCGTGGTTCCGGCCCTCGATGCCGCATAGGCATTGAAGGAAATCACTGTCCCGTTTGGCAACGAATTAGCGTTGGTGACACCGACCAACAGGTAATCGGAACTGGCCGAACCCTGCCTGGTCGTTACCAACGCTGCCATGGCGGCCTTATCGACGATCTCCGCCCCATTGCCATTGACCAGTTTGCCCAACTGATCCTGACGCGGCGCGCGGAAAGTCACGCGGCCACCAGTTGCCTCGCTACCGGCCGCCGTCGAGACATCGATGCTGGCCGCAGCCTTGCCATCCTTTGCCCCCGAGAAATTGATCTCAGTGGCCAATTCGTCCTCAGCCTTCGTCGCACTGACACCGATGGTTACCGAACCGCCCTCGCCAGCCGTGCCATCGCCACCACCGACCACGTCCGTGGCATTGGCCTTGAGGGCGCTGCCGGCATGCAGTTCAACCTTGCCGCCGACGGCATTCGAGCCATCGGCATCGCTGACCCGATTGGCATAGAGGCCGATGCTGCCGCCCTTGCCGCCGGAAGCATTGACGGTGCCGAAGATATCGATATTGCCGGCGTCAGCCGACAACTGGAATTGATGCGCCTTGATCTGTTCATTCAGGACAAGGTCGCCAACCCGGCGGCGGACATCCCAGCTTTCGCTGAAATGACGATTGCCGGATGGATCGACGACGGCATTGGCCAGGCGATCAAGCGCAAGGTTCGCTGCATCGACCACCAGGCTGCCCTGAGTCTTGCCGTTGGCCGCGTTGCCGCGCAGGGTATTCGCTGCGGCATCGACCGTGCCTTTTTCGGCAAGCAGGCGGATCGTGCCGGCATTGCCACCGCCGGCATCGCCGGAAACGGTGGCGACTGCCCCCTCGTTGATCCGGACATCGCCCTCCGCCGATTTCAGCGTGATGCGGCCACCCGAGGCGTAAGCCGTGGTATCGGCGAACTGCACGGCGGCACCGGCGGCACTGACCAGCGCGCCGTTGTTCAGCGTCACACCCTGCGTGCCGGACAAGGTCAGATCACCCGCTGCCAGATCGATATGTCCGGACACCGCAACGCGCTTGCCGGCCAGTTCCAGCTTGCTGCCGAGGCCGGCAGCCGTTGTCGGGGTCGTGGCGTTCTCATGGCGCAGGACAGCCAAGTCGCCCGTAGCCGTCAGGACATGATCGGCCCCGCTCGCGCTGGTCATCCGTCCGGCCTTGATGTCGAGCCTGGTTTCGACGGGCTGGCTATTGGCATCGACCCGGCCGCTCTCGACACGCGTCACACCGCGACCGGCAAACGCAAGATCACCGCTCGCCTTGAGTTCGACCGCATCGAAGCCGGCCATCTTGAAGCCGCTGGTGCCGGCCTTGCGCATCGCTTCCGTCGCGTTGTCGCCAAAAGTGATCTGCCCGGCGTCCACCTTAAATTTGCCGCTGCCGAAGGCCGCGCCGGCGACGAACTGCGCCCCCTCGGGATTGGCGTTCTCGAAGACCACCTGTTTGGCGGAAATATTGGCCGCACTGTCGTCATCGCCGTGTCCGGCAATGCCGGCAGCCGAAATGACCAGCTCTTTCAGAGAGGTCGATCCCAGCGTCGCATTGCCGTAGAGGTCGAGCGTCGAATAGCTCACCAGACGCATCTGATCGACATTGGCGAAGCGTTCCAGATCGGCCTTCTTCAGCGTCACACCGTCAGTCGGCACCGCACTGTCGGCCACCACGTTGATCCGGCCGGCGCCGATGCTGATCGCCCCGCCGCCATCGCGCGAACCGTCGGCCAGGCGCTTGCCCGGAGAAACCATACCAGCCAGCTCATTGCCGCGCGTCGCATCGAATATCAGCGACTCGCCAGCCACAGCGGCAGTGCTTTCGACCGTCAAATCGCCTTTGAGGCGATCGACGCTGCTTCGGCTGAGCTTGACCTGGCTGCCTTCGGCAACGCGCAGGAAGGCGCCGTCGCCGGTCAGCGCAATGTCACGCCCCGTTGCCTTGCCTGCCGAATCGATCTTGCTCTTGCCCGCCACGGTCAGCGTCTCGCTGGCCGTCACCAGCACCTCGCCGGCGCTCAGAGCTGTTCCGCCCGCGCTGTTCCCGTCGTTGTTGATCAGAACCGAACTGGCGATGGTATCGATCTGCGTGCCGGCCGCCGTTTCCGTGCGCACACCGCCGAGCAGCAGGCTGGCGATCGTCACACCCTCGAGTTTGGCGGGATCGACCACGGAATAACCACTCGGCGCCGCGCCCCCCGGCGTATTGCCCAGATTGCTGACATACAGCTTGGGCGCAGCCAGATCCAGCGCCAGCCCCTGCGCGGCGCGATTGCGCCCGTCAGCGGCGCTGATTTCCGCCACGGTCTTGGCCACGACGCTCGGGTTGAATTCCAGGCTGCTGCGGCCGACCACCGAGAGATGACCGGCATCGCCGGCCAGACGCACGCCGGCCTGGTCGTAGAAGAACGACGAAGCCGTCGTCAACGTGTATTTGGCCCGGTTGGCCACCACCTCGCTGCTCGCCAGCTCGAGGGTCAGGTGCGACGGCGAATAAGCCGTCGACGAGCCGTCGGCATTGAGCGCCTTGGTCGCCCCGGCCACCAGCCAGGAACCATCGGCCTGGCGTTCAGCGGCAGCAAGAACCTTGTCGTTGCCGCCCTTAACCGTCACCAGGTAGGCGCCGGGCAGCACCGCATAGCGGGCGGGCAGCAGCACATAACTGCCACCGAGGCCGAGCGTGTTGGCGCCCAGCGAGACGGCGTCACCCACCTTCAGCAGGGGCAGCGAACCATCGCCGGCCGTGGCATAAGCAGCCAGCAGTTCGGCATCGCTCGCACTGACCCCGTTCCAGCCCGGCACGATGGCGAAGGTCGTCGTCGAGCCATTGAGCACATCGTTCTTGCCGCCCGGACCGGCGGTAAATTCCCAGGCCAGCGCCTCGCCGCCGCCCGAGAGATCGAGTACGGCGCCGGTCTGCACTGTCGACACGGCGGCATCGATCACAATACCCTTGGACGGCAGAGCCTCAACTTTGCCCCCCAGGTAGTTCCAGCTGCGTCCCGATTCGCCGGTGGTCCCGAAGAGCAGGCTGCGATCCGCCGCCACCGAGGTCTTGCTCCCCGCCGCCAGCGTCACCGTGCCGCCCGGTGCATTGAAGACGACCTCGCCGAGCGGTGCGGAAACCGTGCCCTCGTGGTTTATGTTTTTGGCCGCAAATTCCAGTCGACCGTAGGGGGAGAGCGATGCGTCGGCCGCGGCACCCGCCGGCCGGGTGATGGCAACGCTGCCGTTCGGATCGGCCAGCAGGTCGATGCGGAAATCGCCATAGGTCGACGGGCTCAGGCGAGCCGCCGAAAAGGTCAGCGCGCCGGAAGCCGTCATCTGGCCGTTGAACAGACGACCGTCGGCGCGGTTTTTCACCGTGTTCTGGACGCTGTCGAAATGGATGGCCCCGGTGCTGGCGAAGGTGCTGTTGTCAAAGCCGCTCCAGCTGAAGGTGCCAACCAGCCCGATGTCGCGGGCAGTGATCGACGCATCGGCCAGGCCGACCGTCGCTGCAACGGCAGCGCCGGCCCCGCTGCGGAAATTCCCGAGGCGGGCCGTGGCCGCGGTCAGGTTCAGATGGGTCGTATCGTCGGCAGCCCTGAAGTTCGCCGCATTCATGCTCAGATGGTTATTGACCGTCGCCTCGACCTTGCCGGCAAACACGATGTCGCTCTGGCTGGTCAGATACCACGAACCAAAGGCGGCGTCGTTAACCGAACCGAAATCCTGCAACAACGCGACATCGAGCGCCGCCTTGCCGTTATGGGTTTTCGCATCGAGCACGGCGCTACCGGCCAGGTAATCGGCCGCGCTAACGCCGGCCGGCCACAAGCCGGCATGATTTTCCCGGCCGCTCCTGGCGTCGGTGGACGCCGTTTGATATACCGTCAGCACGCGCCCCTGAGTCAGCGCGTCAATCACCTCCTGAGTCTGCCCCTGACCGGCACCCCACGGATTGGCCTCCGTCTTCACCGGGTCAGCCGTAAAGCGCAGGGCGAAGACACCGCCGAGCGCATCCTTGCCGCCCCGGGCCTTGAAGTTGCCATCGAGGAACATGCCGCTATGCGCTGCCAGGCTGACCGTACCACCGGCGCTGCCCAGCGCCCGCGCCGCGTAGGTATAACCGGTTGCGGTCGCCGTCGCCGCATTCAGCGTACCGGTCGTGCCCGAGACGTCGATCAACGCGCCGTCGCGCATGATCAGGTAGCCGAGGCCGGAATCGATGCTCACCGTCCCCCCGGCCAGCACCTCGCCCCGATAGGCTTGCCGGGCCAGCAGCTGCCCGGCCGAAACGCCGGCATCCAGCGCTTGCTGCGTATCGGCATCGAGCACCGTCGTGCCGCCGGCCAGCAATTTGCTGTTCTCGCCGAGGTAGATCGATTCGGACTGCTTCTTGCCGGCATCGATCAGGGCACCTTGAACCGCCGCATTCAGAGCACTGGTCATTTTGGCGCGACCCAGCTTGATCGTCCCGCCTGCGGCTTCCAGCGTGCCCAGCACGGTCATCTGGCCGGCCGCTTCAAGGGTCACGCTACCCTTGGCAGAAGCGCCGACGTAGGCGTTTTCGGCCACGGTCAGACGCCCGTTGTAGATATCGGTCGTCGCCAGGCTGATGCTCGTCGTTCCCGAGCGCAGCGCTTCGGGCAGAACCTGGGTTGCGGCGAAAGAGGCGATGGCGCTACCGGTCGGCCGCCTGAAGTAGTTGCCGACGGCGAGCAGCGACCAGTTGAGCGGATCCGGTTTGACGACCTGCCCCGCTTCCACGGTCAACCGGGAATTTCCGGTAAAAATGAAATTGTAGAAACCGCCACGGTCGACCAGATCGGTCGTCGCCGCGAAGCCCTGGCGCCCTTCTTCGATCCGCCGGGCATCACTCCACGCCCGGGTATCGACGCTTTCGGCGTGGCCCAGCGTGACCTGCGCCGAGGTGATCGACAGCGTACCGCCCTTGCCGAGCGCCATCCCCGACAGGGTGCCATCGAGGAACAGGCTGTTGCCCAGCCCGAATTCACCGAAGCCGCTGCCGCTGGTCAGCGCGATCGAGCCGGCATTGCCCTTCTTGAGGGACTGTGTGGTGTTGACCTGGCCGCCACCGTCGACGGAAATGCTGCTGCCGCGCTGGATATCGAGGTCATGCGCCGAATTCAGAACGATCTTGCCGCCGTTCAAGGCCAGCGGCACCGTGCTCAGTTCGCCGTCGAGAAAATCGTTGACCCAGACGCCGGACGTGGACAGGCTGGCGCCATCGGCAACGACCAGATTCGAGTAGACGCCATCCAGAACGTTCGGCGCATCGGGTACCGACGCACTGCGGTCGACGGTCTTCAACTCGATGCCGCCCCCCGGCGCGCTGATGTCGCCGGCCATATAGACTTGGCGCCCGGCCGCGGCAAATTTGCCACCGGCCGGCAGATTCAGCGAAATCTCCGCCGGAATGTCGATCCGCCCGTCGCTGGTGACCGAGAAACGGGAGAACCCGGCATCGACCAGGGTTTCCGACAACTCCAGCCGATCCGGCCCGGCACTATCCTGCCCGAGCCCGCTGGCGGCGTTGGCCGCCCCCTTGACGAACACCACCTGCGCCTGGAGGAAGGCAGCATCCTTCTCGGCTTTGCTGGCCGTATCGCGATTGGCGACGGTGTAATGCTGGCCGCCATCCTGGACGATCATTTGCCCGCCCAGCGGAATCGCGCTGCGATTGCTCGCCGGATCGCCGATCTCGCGCTGGCGGGTACCCACCGTGGTATTCGCCTGCAATTGCCCGTCGACGGCCAGGCGGTTGCCGCGAATCTCGACGGTACCGGCGCTCTTGCCTTCGACATAAGCCACTTCCTCGCGCGTTGCCGTGATCAGTGACAAATACTCGGCCCAGACCGGCGCATCGTTCAGACGATAGGACTTGCGTCCGGCCAGTAGCCGCGACTCCTCGACGCTACCCGCCGCGTAATTGACCACACCACCCGAGACATCCAGCGTGGCGCCGTTCTTGACGATGACGTTGCCGGTCGACACCAGCGAAATCGTGCCGCCAGTCGCCGCCAGTTCGTTGACCGTCAGGCCGACATTGTTGAAATAGCTGCTCACGTCGGCAATTTTGACGGCGTCGCGAATGTCGACCCAGGCTTTCTGGCCGCGCAGCACACCATTGCGCTGAACCGTGTTGTCGGCGAACTGGTCGCCGCGCAACTCGACCTCAACGAACAGGTCGCGCACCGATTTCTGCGCACTGGTCCCCGAAACGTCGATCTTCGCGCCCTCGGCCACGTAGATGCCGATATCGCTTTGCGCCGTTCCTTCGACGCCCGGTGTCATCGTGTCGTTCACGAAGGCATTGCTTTCGCTGAACGTCGCGGCCGAACGAAAATCGACATTCCCCCCTTTGGCCACGATGTCGGCGTCGCCAACCACGATTTTCTTGCCCTGCACGGCCACCGACGAAGCGACGAAATGCTGGCTGGCGGTCAAGGTCTTGCCGTTGCTGCCATCAATGGCAATTTCCGTGCGGCTGCCATCGGTGAAGCTGACCGTGCCGCCATCCTTGCCAAAGACGAACTCGGTCGCTTCCTCTGAATTGGTATGGTTCTGGTCATAGGCCAGCACACCATCGACGTCGTAATCGCGGGCAATCTTGAAATAACTGCTGTCGGCAATATCTCCGGTAGCGGTATCGATCGTGTAGTCGATCAGCACCATGTCACGTGCCTTCAGATTGATCGATCCGTTGGCCAATGCCGAGGTCGAGGCGTAGAGCGAACCGGCCTGGACGATCTGGTGGCCGACCATGGAAATGTCGCCGAAACTGGCCGAGATCGAGCCGGTGTTGATCACGGCATTCGCATCGGCGCCGCGGGAAAGCGCCACCAGGGAGTCGACGCCGCTCTTGTGGGCATCCTTGATCAGCAGCGGATTGACCTCGGCTGTGAAACCGCGCAAGGCAGACGAATACCCCGGCTTCAGGTAGAGGTCGGCACCGGCGGCGAGCAGCGCCTGGCCGTTCGGCGTGCTGATGCTGCCAGCCTGATTGACGCTGCCGCCGGCGAGAATGACGTAGCCCCCGCTGGCACTTTCGATTTTTGCCCCATTTTCGACGTTGACCGTGGCACGGCGATATTCGCTCAGCGCCCGCGCCTTGTCGGCGGCCGCCGTGCTTTCATCGCTGCTGTCGAAAGTCGCGTAACTCCGGTTCAGATAGAAGGCGCGCGAACGCACGTTGGTCTGCCCGAGCAAGCCCGACGACACGATGTCCGGATTCATGCCGAGCGCCGAAGCGACGAAATTGTTGGCCGACACCCGGGCATTCGCGCCAAAAGCGATGCCCAACTCGTTGACCAGCACGAACTGGCCGCTGGCCTTGAGCACGCCGTCGATCAGCGAACGACCGGCGGCCAGATTGTCCAGCTTGTTGCCGGAGCCATCGACCAGGCTCTTGTCCGGGTCGAAGACATAGTTGTAGGCGACATCGCCCGCTGCCTGCACGAATTCGACCGTCTTGCCCGACCCGACGTTGAAGCCAGAAACCCAGTCGATCTGCGCCACGCTGCCGCGCTGGTTGATGGTCAGGCGGTCGGTTTCGGTCGTCCCCGAAACCAGCATCGTCGTGCCATTGAGATTGACCGCTTTGGTCGCATTGACGACGCCCTGCTGGTTGACGATCAGGCCGGCCAGCGTCACCACGCCGTCCTTGCCCATGTTCACGCCGCCGGTGGCGGCGTTGGTCACCTTGCCATCCAGCGTCGTGGTGATGCCGAAACTGTCCTTGCCGGTAAACGAATCCGTCTCGACCAGGATGCCACGCAGGCTGGGATCGCCTGGCACGGTCAGGATGACCTTGCCGCCGGCCGCCAGGATCGTTTCGGCACTGCCGCCACCGTCGACACCGATGCTGCCCTCGTTGGTCACCGAGCGGGGGGCGATCAGCACCACCTTGCCGCCGTCCCGGGTATTGATCGTGGCGCCGGTCTCAACGACCACAGTCGACTTGAAATCGCCGACTTTCCCCTCGTAGTTGAAAGTCAGGCTGTCGCCCGCGGCGCTCGGCAGGCCGCTGGTCAACAGCCGGTTCATCATGGTGTCCGACATGCCGAGCGCCGAAGCGACCAGGCCGCCGACGTTCACCTGCGAGCCGGAGCCGAACAGGATGCCGTTCTGGTTGATCAGGTAAAGCTGGCCGTTGGCTGTCACCTTGCCGTAAATCTGGCTGGGGTCGCTGTCCCAGATGCGGAACAGGGCACGCGACAGCACATCGGGCTGCTTGAGCACGAAGGCCGCGTCGCTGCCCACATCGAAACGGTCGAAGTTGAGGCCGAGAATGCGGTCGTTCGTGGTGACCGTCATCGTATTGATGCCGTTGATCATCGCCGTCGTCGGCTGGCCGCCATCGACCGAACCGGCAAAGACGAAAGGCCGGGACACCGAGGGCATAGGCAAATCCACAGCCCCCACCGGTCGCGCCGCCCAGGCGCCGTCCAGCGCCGCGAACGACACCGCCACCCCGAGAACCACGGCCGCCACCCGCTTGCGCGTGCTCTTCTTGCCGCGTCCGCGCACACACTCCGCCACCGCCACCCAGGCGTTGCGCTCGACGTTGAAGACCAGCCGATAGATACCGTGGTTCATGTTTGACTCCTGTTCTTTCCGTGCGGCGCCTGGAACTCGCCTAAAACTCGTAACCCAGGCGCGCATGCACGCGCTGCGTTCCGGACGTGGTTCGCGGACCATCCTTGAGGGCCTGGCCAATATCGACAACGACGAGCGGCCCGCCCTTGCTACCCTTCAAACGCAGGCCGATGCCGGCGCTGGCCAGCGTGAATTCATCGGTTTGTCCGGGCAACGGGCTGTTCAGCCAGACCTGCGCGCCCTCGACAAAACCGAGCAGGCGCAGACCAGACCCACCGATCTCGAACAAGGTCGGCGTCTTGAGCTCGGTGCGCAAACGCCAGCCGACATCGCCGGCCGCTTCACCCTCGAAATAACCGCGCACGGTATCCATGCCGCCGGCCAGAATCTGCTCCGGCGAGACCAGCGGCTGCCCGGCCAGCTGAAAATCGAGCTTGGCCATGCCTTCCCAGCCGAGCAGGCGCTTCGAATAACGCAGGTCGCCGCGCACCACCGAGAATCCGGGGCGGGCAAAAGCCCGGCGGCAGGCAAACTGCTCCATCTGCACGCCCTGGCAGTCCACATCGCGCGAGTTGTAGCCGGTATTGACGACCAGCGCGAGATTGCCCGCGAACTCGCCGGACTCGCCGAAACGGCTGAAGCTGTATTGCGCCACCAGCGGCATGTAGCGCAGCGGCGTGTCCTTGCGGTCGGCGCCCAGCGCACTCTGGGTTTCCTGCAGATCCTTGAAATCGGCGCCAATCGACAGCGAATGGAAGAAATTGGCAATGCCGGCCGGCTGCGGCAGCGTGAAGGAAAGGCGAGCCCCGAGCGTCGTCCCCTTGCCCACCACATTGCTGCCCACCGCCGAGGCGATATTGCTGTTGGAGTGCTGGATGAAGGCCGACAGCGAGCGCGTCGCACTCAAGGGGGCGGCATAAAAACCGGCCAGCACGCTCACCTCGTCCGGTTTTTCCGGCGACACCACGTAATTGAGCCCGGCGCTATGCTGCTTCTGGAACAGGTTGGTGTAGCGCAGCCCGGCCTCCAGGCGCGTCAGCGAGGTACTCGGACTCTGCCGGTTGTTGAGCTCGACGTTGCCGTGCACCGGCAATTCGTCCTCGACGGCCAGCTCGACCTCCATCGTGCCCGGGCGCACACCGGGCCGCAGCAGCGGCGTCACCCGACGGTCGGCCGACCGTCCGGCCTGCGCCAGCTCGGCCTGCATGGTCGGAAAATGCGGCACCTTGCCCGGCGCCACTTCCGGCACCTCGGCGCGCAGATCGCGGCGCGAGGTGTATTGATTGCCGCTGACCTTGAGGCGCTCGACCTGCCCCTCGATGACCTGCAGGCGAATGACGCCGCTGCTCACCGATTGTTCGGGGACGACGACGGAGACCGACAGGTAACCCTGCTGCTGATAAGCCGCTTCGAGCGCGGCACGGGCTTTTTCGACATCGCCGACCAGCTTGCCGGGGCCGAGCGAGGGATAGACGGCGCGCTCAATCTCGACTTCATCGAGCACCGTATTGCCCTCGACCGAGAATTCGAGCAGATCGAAGGCACCGGGGGCCGGCGCAGCCGAGGCGAAAGTCGCCGCGCCCAGCAGGCCGGCGGAAAGGAGAATTTTGTAGACAGGCATAGCCCGGGGATTATCGACAGGCGACGTTACTTCCCTGTGAAACAAGGGGCATAAAACCTAGTCCGATCGGACTAGACGGGCTCTCCGCCACGCACCTGGCTACCGATGAAAACCAATGCGGCAGCGGGTAAAGATGGCCCGTTCAGCCAAAAATGCACCCGATTGCTTCCTTGTAATACACAAGGGAACACCGACGATTGATAAATATCCTTCACCTTGACAGCTCGCAGATTTTTGAACACAATTAATCTCAAAGTATCTCTTAAGCTCAATAAGCAATCATATGAGTAATACAAAAGACAGCACAATGCCTCTCCCGGTCAGCCGTGCACTGGAAAAACTTGGCCGTGATATCTCGTTCGCCCGGCGCCGTCGGCAGATGACCCAGTCCATGCTGGCCGAGCGGATTGGCGTATCCGTCGTGACGGTACGCCGCATGGAAGACGGCAATCCGAGCATCGCCCTGCAGACACTGGCGCGTGCACTGCATGTCTTTGGTGAACTTGAGCGTCTCAATCAGTTGATGGATTCATCCGAAGATGCCATCGGGCTGGTTTTGATGGATGAAAAACTGCCCCAGCGGGTCCGCACACCAAAGCCGCGCAAGGATAGCGGCGCACTCTGATGACCAACAAGACCACCCTCGATGTCTGCATCGGTGTCGCCGAACTGCCTGTAGGCACCCTCACCTATGTCAATGAGGGTGCGCGCTCCTACGCGAGTTTTGCCTACAAGGACGAGTGGCTCCAGAACCCGAACCGCTTCAACATTTCGCCAGACCTTCAACCCCGGGCAGGGCAACACCAAGTGCGCAAGGCGCCCACCAAGAACGATTCGAAGTTTCATTTCGCCTTTGCCGACACAGAGCCGGATGCTTGGGGCCGCCGGGTTATCGCGCGCGCTCACGCCAAGGCGCGCAAGAATGACCCCACGCTCAAAGCCCTGACCGAATTGGACCATCTATGCGCAGTTGATGACTTCAGCCGCATGGGGGCACTTCGTTTGCGTGACAAGCGGGGGAATTACCTGCGCACGGCACCTGCCGGCGCTCGCGTCACGCCCCCCCTGGTCGACCTTGAGCGCATCATGCGGGCGGCGAGCGCCCTGGAGCACAGCGAGGAATCAGCCGAGGATCTCGGCTACCTGCTGGGCAACGGCACATCCTTGGGCGGCATGCGCCCCAAGAGTACGGTGCTGGACATGGACGGCAGCCTGGCGCTGGGCAAGTTTCCGAGTGTCGACGACGTACGCAGCGTGACGCGCGGCGAGGTGCTCGCATTGAAGCTGGCGAAAAAAGCCGGGATTGATGTGGCGAAATCGCGCATCGAACTCATTGCCGGCAAGGCGGTGGCGATCATTACGCGCTTTGACCGTAGCGCCACGAACGCCCGCATTCCGTATCTTTCCGGTGCCGCCATGCTTCAGGCAGAGCGCGGCGACGAACGCAGCTACACCGAAGTCGTCGACATCATGAACCGCGTCTGCCTGGACGCCAGGGCGGATGCACAGCAGCTATGGCGGCGCCTGGTATTCAACCACCAGATCACCAACACCGACGACCACCTTCACAACATCGGCTTTCTGCATGTCGGCAACGACAGGTGGGCGCTCTCGCCAGCCTTCGACCTCAATCCATTCCCGGACAAGGACCGGGAATCAAAAACCTGGCTCAGCGAGGATACCGGGCCTATCGATTCAGTAAATATGCTGCTCGACAAAGCGGCGTACTTTTACCTCGACCGGACGCAAGCCCTTTCCGTTCTCGCCGAGGTCCATGCTGCCGTGGCAAGTTGGCGACAGCTTGCCATGAGCAAGGATGTTGGCCTGTCCCAACGGGAACTGGCCGAGTTTGCGCCGGCCTTCGAGCTCGCGGCGAATCTTGCTCGCGGGCAGTGACAGTCGCTGTCGCCCTCGCTTTATCTTGTACCCGAGAAATTCGAATCCATATAGGCTCGCTTCCCCCGGTGCCACCCGGAGACTGAACCAGTCCTCCTGAGGTCACGCGCTGTTCTTCCGTACCGTGCCGTCCGCAAACACCTTGGTGCGGTGGGTGAATGAGTACGCCTTCGCCTCCACCCGTGAGGATCTCCCCGGGTATGACGCACCCACCTTCACGCTTATGCCTGTCGGATATACGTCACAGCATCCCGTACAAGTTTCGGGCTTTGATGATATGGGACATCTCACCCCGCTACGCCGCCTCGTATCCGCTTCCTGTTCGTCAGGCCAGCGCTTTGCCTTCGGCTTCCTTCAGATTCGCAGTCGCCCGCGACACCCTTGCCGTTCAGCTAACGCTTCCCCTTGTCGGGCGAGTAGAGGTCTTTCACCGCCAAGTAAGTGCGCCCTGCCGGGCGCACCCAAAAAAAACGGCCCACGGAAAACCGTGGGCCGTTGGCAGAAGCATTCCCGCCCGGGGGCGGAAAATATCCGTCAGGCGCTTAGAAGTTGCGGTTCAGCGGGGCGCACTGGTTGTTGTTGAGGTACTGGGCGCGCATAACCTGGGCACCGGAGTACGTGCCACCCGGGATGGCGGCGGCAACGTTCTTCAGGTCGGAGATGGAAGCCAGGATGGCCGGGTTCTGGGCTTGCAGCAGGAATGCCTCAGCCAGTGCCTTCTTGGCGCCGGTCGTGCGATTCGGGATCTGGAAGGAGATCCAGCCCTGCAGGTCCCAGGTGCCGTCGATCAGGCTGGCCAGGGTCGGGAACTTGCCGGTGCCGGTGAGAACCGGAGCAATGGCGGTGTTGTCCCAGGTGATGGTGCCGGCGCCGTCGAGCGAACGGAACTGCCAGTTGCCGGAGGCCTTGGAATCCTTCAGGCTGTCCATGGACATGACGCCGATGGCCTTGTGGCCGCCAGCACCGAAATCGACGGCGACGGCATTGCCGTCACGATCCTTGCCGGCGAAGGTGCCGCCGGTCACAGCCTTGTCCAGACAGTTGCGAACGTCGCCGGAAGTGGAGTTCTCGACGACCACCAGGCCACCCGTGCCACCGGTAACGGTGAAGCTGCGGGCAGCTTCGTCCCAGGCGCCAGTAGCGTAACGGTCAGCCGGAACGTTAGCCAGGGTTTCGCTGCAGGGATAGTTGCCGAAATACAGGTTATCGACAGACTGGGTACCGGAACCCGGCACGCGGCGGCAAACGACAATGTCGTCGGCCGGCAGCGAGGCATCGACCTGCTTCCAAGTGCCGATGTTGCCGGTCATGATGGCAGAAACGACAGCCTTGTTGAGGTTAACCAAAGGAACGTTCTTGGTAACCGGCACGCCAAAGGCCAGGGAGTAGATCGGGGTGGCGGACATCGAGGCCAGCTCGGCTTCGGTCAGGGAATCGGCAGCGGTTTCGCCTTCGGTGTTGTATGGGGCCTTGAAGAGGGCCGGGGCGATGTCGGCAACACCAGCGTCCGGCACCATGTAGCCAGCCAGCGGGGTGGTCGAGCAGACGTACGGGGTACCAGCGGTACCAGCACCGGTAGCGCCGCAGGTGGCGGAGGTCACAGCCAGCGATTCGATAGCTTCGGCGCGGGCAACCGGATTGACGCCCCAGACCGAGCCGCCCTTGACGCGGTCGATGATGATGACGTTCTGACCCGACCAGGCACCGTTACCGGCAGCCAGCACGCCAGCGACCGCTTCGAAGTCCTTGGAGGAAGCAGTGGTATTGGCGAAGCGGATCGGGGTACCGGTAAACATCGTGGCGATGATGCCGGTGAAGCCCTTCTGGGTGGCAGAAGCGCCAGAGATGAAGAGGACGCGGCCGTTGGTGACGGCATTGTTGACGATGGCCTGCTCGGCAGCGCTCATGGCGGCATACGCCTGACCAGCGGCCATGGCGGTGAAAGCGACGGCACACAGGGAAACGATTTTCTTGACTTGCATGTGATTCTCCAAAAGACGAAAGAACCGACGCCGGGACGGCGTCGGTAGACATCAGGGGATGCTTAGGCGCGCTTGTTGCGGCGGCGAGCCATGAAACCGATCATGCCAAGGCCGGCGAGCAGCATGGCGTAGGACTCGGGTTCCGGAACGGCAGCGATGTGCAGGGTGTTGGCGCTGTCGAGCCAGACATTGACGGCGGTGCTGCCGTCCAGGTATTCGTTGTAAACCGACTTGGCGGTACCAAGAGACAATGCATCAATGCGCATGAAACCGAGGCCGCTGGCGAAGCTGCTATTAGCCAAGGTGCCGGCATTGCTGAAGTTCAGGAGGCCGCCAATGTTTGTATTGAAAGCAGTCTTGCCGGCGTAGGCAGTGCTACCGGAATCGACAGCAACGGAAGCGCCAACGACGTTGGGCATTGCTGGATTGACATTGCCGAGGAAGGCGGTTACTGCGGCACCGGCCGAACGAATCGTATCGTTTTGCTGGGTAACAGCCATTTTCGGTGCAGAGTAGGTGGTCAGCAGGCGGTTGTTACCCGAAGTGTCATTGGCGACGACGTTCCACTTCAGCGTGGTGAGATCAGCCTTGCCCAGCCATGTGTTCAGGCCAGCATCGGCGGTCCAGCTCAGGTCAATGTTGCCGACAGCAGCCAAGGTGCCTTCGAAGGAGGTATAGCCAGCAGTGGTTTGGGCGGCGGTCGGCGTACCGATCAGCGTCGACAGACCACGGGTGTAGGAGCCGTTGGCATCCCAGATGTTGAAGAACAGTTCGCCATTGCCGGCCGTGCCGGTGATGATATCGGCCTGAGCGCCGGTAGCAGCGGCGGCCATGACGACGGCAGCAGCGAGAGTCTTGAGAGAAAACTTCATTGAAAACCCCTTTGAAAAATTGACTGTGCTTCAGAGCGAAGCGGAAGATGGTAAAGAGCGACCAGCTCGGTCACTGCCAGCCGGATGCCCACGCTCACGGACCGTGGGAAGCAGTTTTTCACCCGGGGCAGAACCTTGCTGATGCCGGGACTTTAGGGGTGCAAGATGACTCCAGATACGGCGCCGGCAGGGCTTTTTGACCCGCCGATCGGACTAGGGCGCTAGTCCGATCGGCTCAGTTTTGGCAGCGCCCTTTGTCATAATCTGAAACATGGGCGGTATTCGGGGCTGGCCGGGGGTTTCCGTCCGTTCGGCAGGATGCCGCTGAGCACCGCCCCTGCCTTCGCCGCAGCGAGCAGCGCGGCTATTTTCCCTGGGCGAACTTGCGCTGCAGGGTGCTCCAGACCGCCTTTTGCGTATTGCGAAAGGCGGTCATGTCAATCTCGTTGCCGGTCTGCAGAAAGGCGAGCTTGCTGGCGTCCATGGCCACCAGCTTGTCGAAGTAAGGCAGCCAGATTTTTTCGCCGAGCGGCAGCTCGAACGGCGGGTAGTTGACGATCTTGAGGCCGGGCGTCGTGGCGAGCAGTGCCGATACCACCCGTTCCATCAGGAAAATCTTCATCTGCACCGGCGGGTGGTAGCGGGTGACGGCACAAAGCCGTTGATGCAGTGGCGAGGCGGGGTTTTCGGCGTGGGCGTGGCAGCTTTTGAAAATACCGTACCAGCGCCGCCAGAAGCTGCCACGGGCGACGAAGTAGTTGGCGTAGACGCTGGTCCGCACATCCATGACGATGCGGCGCAAATCGATGCCGAGCTTTATCTCGTCAAAGAAGGCCTGGGCGACTTCGACCAGGCCGGGATGCGCGCTTTGCCCCTGCTCGAAGACGTTGGCGTAGAAGCAGGCTTCGTCGGGTGTCGGCGAGAAGGTGTAAACATCCGCGCCGGGCTGCGCCGCAATGAAGGCGCGGACCTTGGCACCGGTCAGCCAGGTCTTGTCGCGGAACTTGGGCGAGAAGAAGCCGTAGTAGCTGTCGTCTTCCAGCGGCTGGCGCTGCAGGTGGTTGTGGATGGGCCAGAATTCGAACCAGTCGGGCCGCTCGTTGCGGGCATTGTCGAGCGGCTGGAAATCGGGATCGAGGGCCGCCCGCGTCGCATCGTCGTAGAAGATCTGGAAAAGGTGGAGGTCTGGCGTCATGGCAGATTTCAATTTTGGCCAAAATTTCCGGTTGACCGTGGGAGTGCCGCTAAGAGGCGCTAAGGAAACGCTGATTTATTCCCCGCCGTTCGGGCTGAGCCTGTCGAAGCCCATGAGTTGGCGAGAACTGCCCTTCGACGAGCTCAGGGCGAACGGAATTGTTCAGCGTTTCCCTAACAAAATGCAGCGAAGCGGCCCTGGCCAGGCGAACCGACGAAGACAGTACAACAAGTACGGCGAGGAGGTTCAACGACGCCAGGGGCATTTTGTTAGTAGCGCCTCTAAGTCCCCGGCTGATCGCTGATCAGCCGTGCCTTGACGGCCTTGGCGACGGCCTGGGCGCGATTCGAGACCTCGAGCTTGCGCAGCGTGTTCTGGACATGATTCTTGACGGTCAGGGGGCTGAGTTCGAGCTTCTCGGCGATCTGCTGGTTGGTCATGCCGTCGCGCACCAGCGAGATGACCTGGGCCTCGCGGCCACTGAGCCGGGTGTTGAAACGGACCGGCAGTTCGGGGGCGTTTTTTTCCTGCGTCAGCATGCGATGCAGCGTGGTGTGCAGGTAGGGCATGAGCATTTGCGCGAAGTACACATGGCGCCGGCCGGGCGCTTCCGGCATGTTGAGAAAGACGAAGAAGCCCGAGCTTTCACCGGTGAACTCGCGGGTGCCATGGGCCATGGCGTGGCCGATGGAGAAGCGCCTGAGCAACTGGCCGACCGGGCAAATGCCGCTACCGCTGCCCTCACCGCCAAAGGCTTTCGGGAGATGGCCGCCGTGCTGCCAGCTATCGAGCGCCAGCCCGACCAGTTTATCGAAATCGCTGCCCGGCATCCGGTCGCCGGCCAGCTGGGTTCGCCCGAGCACCTCGTAGCGAAAGGACGACGCCCCGTATTCGCCATGGCCAACGATCAGCGCCTCGTGCGGCAGGAAGCTTTGCAGCACGCCTTGCGACCAAAGGAAGTACTGGTGGCGCAGATGCACCTGTTGCGAGGATTCGATGGTAATCAGCAAACGCTCAAGATCGACCGCCGTGAGGGTTACCAGCGAATCCATGAGCGGGTGATCAGTCAAGGTTGAGTGGCCAGGCTTCGCGGCTGGCACCGCGCTCGACGAGCAGAACTTCGGCCAGCGCCTGGTCGTAGCGCCGCGCCCAGTACAGCGCGGTGAGGCCCTTGCGGTCGGGCTGATCGGCCGCCACCTGGCTGTCGAGCACGGCCAGCAGGCAGTTGAGCCGGCCGAGCGCGGCGGCCAGCGCCAGCGGATGCAGGCCCTCGCGGTCGTAACGCTCGGGGTCGGGGCCGGCGGCCAGCAGCAGGCGGACAACGTCCGGGTGGTCGAAGCGGATGGCCTCATGCAGCGCCGTGGCGCCGTTGTCGCTGCGGGCATTGATAAACGCGCCGCCCTGCAAAAGCACGCGAACAATGCCGGGATTGCCGGCAGCCGAGGCCATGGCCAGCGGCGTGCGCCCTGCCGGCCCCTTGACGTTGGGGCTGGCCCCGCGCTGGATGAGCAGGCGGGCAATTTCGGCATGCTCGCCGGCGACGGCAGCGAGCAGTGGCCGCTCACCGAGTTCGTCGGCGCCATTGGCCAGCGCGCCGTCATTGAGCAGCGCCTTGACGGCATCGAACTGGCCGGCCTTGACGGCGGCAAGCAGGTCGCGCGTCGAGGGCGCCACCACTGGCCGGCTGTCTTCCCAGGCCGCCTTGCCGACGGCGGAAAAGTCTTCGGGCAAAGCCCGCTGGCGGACCTTGGCCGATACCGGTGCCAGCCGTTCAGGCACTGCCGGCCCCTCCTCGAATGCCTGCGCCGAGGCAACAGCCGCAAAAAATAGAATGGGGACGACGGATTGGGCAAGACGCATGACAGCTCGCTGGCAAATTTTGCTAAGCGCCTGAATTTAGTCTCTCTTGGTTACCCTGTTGTTGCAGAACGGTGACAAATGCCAAGACACGAGCATGATGGCACTCCCGACGACTCGCCGTTCTGACTACACCTTCAACCGGCTGCCCCTACGGTCAACCGGAAAAAACGCCCAAAACCGAAATTTCCTGCACGGCACGCTGGCTGGCTCAAGCCCTGGATAGCTTTGCACTGAGTCGACAAATGTCGTCGAGCGCCTGACTCTTGTTTTAACGACCTCTTCTTATCGTTAAAATTACAACGATAGCCAAAGGCAACTGGCCACGACCACACTTATAGAAAGAAAACTTTCGATTACTTCCAACCAAGCCGTTTGCGCTGTACAATCGTCAGAAATTGATCGATAAGGAGCACACCGATGCTAGCCCTCAAGTCACCCGGTGCACTTGGCGCCGTTTTACGCGAGACGCGAACAGCCCTTCGGATTCCGGCTGAAGACCTGGCGGCGATGGTCGGCACGTCACCGGTTACCTTGCGCCGTCTGGAGCAAGGCAATCCGACCGCAGCTATCAAAATGCTCTTTACCCTGCTGGATGAACTGGGACTGGATTTGCAGGTTTCCCTTCCCCCTGGTGTCGGCCCGATCACCTTGCCTGATGAGCAATCCAGACCACGACGTACGCGAGTCCGTCCATGAACCGGGAGCTTGACGTTCATATCGAAGCCGAGCGCATCGGTCGTCTCTGCGAAAACGCCGGCATTTGGTCGTTTCAATATGACACCACCTGGCAGGCAAGCGGCTATCCCCTTGCCCCTCGTTTGCCGCTGCAAGCTGCGGAGATTGTGGATACGGGAACCGAGCGCCCGGTTCAGTGGTTTTTTGACAATCTTCTTCCGGAAGAGATGGCGCGCACCAGGCTGCTTGCGTCACTGGAAAAGGGCGAATGGGATGCCTGGCGTCTGCTCGAACGGTTTGGCAGCGAGTCCGCCGGTGCCTTGACACTGCTCAAGCCCGGTGACTCCCTGGCAGAACCCGGTCTCAATCGGCTAACCGACGAGCGATTGCAGGCTCGAATCCTTGCCATGCCCCATGTTCCACTGGGATCGGATGCCCCCAAGAAAATGTCGCTGGCCGGCGCCCAGGAAAAGTTGCCCGTCGTCGTCAACGCAGCCGGTGAGATTTTCGAGCCCGTCGGCGCGCAGATCTCGACGCACATCCTGAAGCCTGATGCGTTGAGTGAGTACTACCCGGCCAGCGCGGTAAATGAATGGTTCTGCGCCCGAGTCGCGCAAGAGCTGAAGCTCAATGTCCCGCCTGTCGAATTGCGCTACGTACCTTCGTGCGTCTATCTTGTCGAGCGGTTTGATCGAGCCTGGGTCAACGGCACCCGGGTCCGCCGTCATGTCCTGGACGCTGCCCAGCTCCTCTCGCTGTCGGCTGGCTCGAAATACACAATGTCGGGCGCCAAGGCGCTCAATGATGTTGTCAATATCTGCCGTGCCAAGGCGCCAACCCGGATCGCGCTATTCCGATGGGCGCTGTTCAATGTCCTCATCGGCAACCATGATGCGCATCTCAAGAATTTATCCCTGTATGCCGGGCGCGAAGGCTATTCCCTGGCGCCGCACTATGACCTCCTGAGCACGGCATCCTGGGCGCGGCCGGAACTGGTCAATCAAGGGCCAACCTGGCCAGACGTCGAGCTATCTTTTCCCATCGGTGATGCGACAAGCTTTCGGAATATACGGCGAGAGCATCTATTTCAATTTGCCGAAGCACTAAAAATTCCCGAGATAACCGCCAATCGTGAGATATCCCGACTGGTAGACGGCATCATCGCCGCCGCTGACAAAGTCATGGCCGAGTTTGAACATCGAGATGACGTACCCGCCAACATGCGCGCCGGGCAATTGCGCATGCTGCGCGCCATCCGTCACTTGCCGGTAGCCAACATGCAAGCTCAACTGTCAGGCTGAAGATGGATACACCGGCGGCACGGCCTATCCCCGGAAATCGAGTCAGGCGTCAGGCTGGCGAGGACTCAGCGGCGATGACCAGATGATCCGGCGGTAACCCGGCATCGACGCGTTGCTGCATGGCGAGGTAGGCTTGCTCCAGATGGCGCGTGAAACGCCGGGTGTCGAACAGCGGATGGGTCGTCCGGTTGCTGGCCAGGCGTTCGCGCAGGGTCGCCAGGCGGGTTGGGTCCGTCGCCAGGCTCAGCGCGAGCGCCTCGTATTCACCGTGGCTTTCGGTCACCAGTTCGGGCAAGCCGACGGCGTTAAGCAGGCTGCCGGCCATGCGCTGGGCGAAGGTTTCGCCCAGGCAGGCAAGCACGGGCAGGCCGGCCCACAGCGCATCGCTGGCCGTGGTGCCGGCGTTGTAGCCGAAGGTGTCGAGAAAGAGATCGGCCTGCCGGTAGCTGGCCAGATAGTCGGCCAATGGCCTGCGTTCGGTGAAGATCAGGCGGCTGGCGTCCACCCCGCGCTGGGCGGCCTCGCGCCGCAGGTTGGCGGTAGCCACGGGGTCGGCCTCGGCCAGCCAGAGTACGCTGCCGTCGAGCTGCTGCAGCAGGCGCACCCAGATGTCGAACTCGGCCGGGGTGATCTTGTAGGAATTGTTGAAGCAGCAGAAGACGAAGCCGCTTTCGGGCAGGCCGAGTTCCGACCGGGAACGCCCTGCTTCGGCAATCTCCTTGCGGTTGTCGTTGACCTGGAAGGTGTCGGGCAGCCAGACGGTCTTTTCGCTGTAATGCCGGCGCGCTTCGGCCGGAATGACGACCGGGTCGGCGATGACGTAGTCAATGTAATCGGCCCCCATGCTGCCGGGGTAGCCGATGTAATTGACCTGCACCGGCGCCGGCCGCATGGCGAGCACATCGGTACGCGCTCCCTGGGTGTGGCCGTTGAGGTCGACGAGGATGTCGATTTCCAGCTTGCGGATCAGCGAGGCAAGCTCCCGGTCCGACAACTCCCTGATCTCGTGAAACTGCTCGAAAGCGGATTTCAGGCGCAGGTGCCAGGGGTCGTCGCTGGCCGGCCCGAAGTAGAAGGCATGGACTTCGAAGCGCTCGCGGTCGTGCTGCTCGAACAGGCCGGCAGTCAGGTAGGCAACCGCATGGTTGCGCAGGTCCGACGAGAAGTAGCCAACCCGCAGGCGTTGGTGGGCGTAGATTTCACCCTGCCACAGCGGCACCTTGTCGGCGGGCAGCCAGCGGGCAACATAGCGCTGGTTGTGGTCGAGTTGCTGCGCCGGCGAGCCAAGAATGGACAAGGCGGCGAACGGCGATGCGGCCTGCCAGCCAAGAGCTTCCTCGCGCTCGATCAAGGCACGCCATTGATCGATGTCGTGCCAGTCGCACAGGGTCAAACGGGTTTGCAGCAGTTGCCAGACGACCCGCGAGGCCAGTTTTTTATCCAGCCGGCAGGCTCGTTCGAAATCGTCGGCCGCCTCGGCATGACGCTTGACCGACAGGAAGAGATTGGCTCGCATTTCATAGGCTTCAGCGGCATCAGGCTTGCGGGCGATGGCCAGCTCGAAGCTGCGTAGCGCGTCGTCCTTGCGATCCAGTTGATGCAGGGCATCGCCACGATTGATGCAGGCATCGATGAAATCCGGCTTGAGCACGATCGCCCGGTCATAGGCAGCAATGGCTTCGTCAAGGCGTTTGAGCGCATTGAGGGCGTTGCCCCGATTGCAGTGGGCTTCGGCGTAGTCCGGTCGCAGGCGCAACGCCCGATCGTGACTGGCCAGCGCCTCGTCAAAAAACCGCATTTCTTTCAGCACGTTGCCGCGATTGGTATACGCCTCGGCAAAATCCGCCGCCAGCGCGATGGCCCGGTCGTAACTGGCGAGCGCCTCGGGCAGGCGATCCAGTTCCTTGAGGGCGTTGCCGCGATTATTCCAGGCTTGGGGATACGAAGACTGCAGCCCGATCGCCTTCTCGTAGCTGGCCACCGCTTCATCGTAACGTCCCAGTTCGTGCAGGGCGAGGCCGCGGTTGTAATGGGCCTGCGGCATGGCCGGGTTCATGTCGAGGGCGATGTCCATCAGCGTGATGGCCGATTCGTGGTCGCCGCGCTGATGGTGGCAGAGGCCAAAGAGAAAGATGGCGCCGGGGTTTTCCGGCTGCACCTTGAGCACCTGGCGATAGGCGTTTTCGGCTTCGCCGATCCGGCCGGCCTGGTGAAGTTCTAGGGCACGACCGAACAGGGCTTGTGGATTCGATTGGCTGGTTTGCATGGTGGCGTTCTCGATCAGGACTTTGTGTAGTGATGCACGCTATTCAGCACATAAAGTGCCTCACAGCATGCATCACTACACTAGCGGGGTTACGCGAATTGCTGCCGGCGCCTCGCCCTGTTGCTGGCGAGTCCACATGCTGGTGTAGGCAGCTTCCAGATGGCGCGTGAAGCGCCGGGTGTCGAACAGCGGATGGGTTGCCCGGTTATTGGCCAGGCGCGCCCGGAGTTCGCCCAGGGCGGCCGGATTCACGGCGAGTTCGAGGGCCCGCGCCTCGTAGGCGGCGAGGTTGCCGGTGATCAGTTCGGGCAGGCCGAGGGCGCGCAGCAGGCTGCCGGCCATGCGCGCCGAGAAGGCGCGGCCGGCGCAGGTGAGGACCGGGACGCCGGCCCACAGGGCGTCGCTCGCCGTGGTGCCGGCGTTGAAGGGCAAGGTGTCGAGAAAGAGGTCGGCCAGTTGCAGGCGTGCGAGGTGCTCGGCATAGCGGATGCGCGGCGAGAAGACCAGGCGTTCGGGCGCGACGCCCCGCCGTTCGGCCTCGGCGCACAGATTGCGCTGCACGCTGGCGTCGACGCTGGCCAGCCAGAGCACGCTGTCCGGTACGGCGGCGAGCAGGCGCATCCAGATATCAAAGAATTCCGGCGTCAGTTTGTAGGTGTTGTTGAAGGCACAAAAAACGAAGGATTTTTCCGGTAGACCGTGGGAAGTGCGCGTTTGTGGCTGAGGATCGATGGCGCGCCGGTCGTCGTTGCCCTGGAAGCAGTCGGGCAGATGGACGACCTGCTCGGCGTAGTGCGGGCGCGCCGCCTCGGGGATGACGAAGTCGTCGGCGATGATGTAGTCGATGTAGGCCGCCCCCATGCTGCCGGGGAAGCCGAGGTAATTGACCTGGACCGGCGCCGGCCGCGCCGCGAAGATGGCGGTCCGGGCATCCTGGGTGTGGCCGGTGAGGTCGATGGCGATGTCGATCTCCAGGTCGCGTAGCTGGCGGGCGACTTCGTCGTCGTTCAGGGCCGAGGCGTCGATGAAATGCTCGAAGGCGGTGGTCACCCGGGCGGCCATGGCGCTGCCGTCGCCGGGTTTCAGCGAAACACCCCAGACTTCGAATCGGGCCCGGTCGTGCGCCTCGAAGACGCCGGCCAGCAGGTAGCTCAGGGCGTGCTCGCAAAAATCGGCCGAGACGTAGGCGAGACGAAGGCGCGGGTGAGCGTAGGGCCGGCCGCTGCACAGCGGGGTGGCGGCCGGCGGATGCCTGGCGGCCGTGTACGCTTGGGCGCAGCGCAATTGCAGCGCCGGGTCGTCGCTCACGGCGAGGAAAGGGAAAGGCATGTCGCGGACGACGCCGTCGGCGCCGGCCGCCAAGGCGCTGCGCTGTTCGGCGTGGCGCCGCCAGTTGGCGACGAATTGCCGGCAATGGAAAAGCCTGCCGAGGGCGTAGCGATGGTCCGGCACCAAGCTCAGCAGGTGCTCGTAGGTGGCCGCTGCATCGTCGTAGCGCCCAAGGTCCTGTTCGGCGCCGCCGCGGTTGTAGAGCGCCTCGGGGAAGGCGGGCCGGCGGGCCAGCGCCTGGTTGAAGGCGGCGATGCCCTCTTCCACCCGGCCTTGATCGAGCAGCACGTTGCCGATGTTGTAGTGCACTTCCGGAATGTCGGGGCGAATCTGCGCCGCGTTGCCGTAGGCCTGCAGCGCCTCCTCAGGGCGGCCGAGCGCGAGCAGCGCGTTGCCGCGCCAGTAGTGCGCCTCGGCATCGTTGGCCGTGTGCGCAAGAATGCGCTCGAAGCAGCTCAGGGCATCGGCCTGTTTGTTGAGCGCCATGAGGGCGACGCCGTACTGGCCCCAGGCGCCGAGATGCCCCGGTGCCAGCCGCAGGCAGCGGGCCAGCGGAGTCAGGGCCTGGTCGGCCTGGCCTTGGGCGATCTGGGTGATGCCGAGGTTGAAGAGCGCTTCGATGAAATCGGGCCGCGAGGTCAGGGCGCGCCGGTAGCTGGCGGCGGATTCGGCGAGCCGCCCGAGTTCGCGCAGGACATTGCCCCGATTGTTGAGCGCTTCGACGAATTTCGGCGTCAGGGCCAGCGCCCGGTCGTAGCTGGCCAGTGCCTGTTCGGGGTGGCCGAGTTCCTGCTGCGCCAGGCCCAGGTTGCAGTGCAGGCCCGGCGCATCGGGCGCCAGATCGATGGCCTGTTGCAGCAGTTCAGCCGCCGCCGCGAAGCGCCCTTTCTGGTATTCGATGACGCCGAGAAACTGCAGCGCATCGAGATGCTGCGGCACGGCCGTCAACACCTGCCGGAAATAGACCTCGGCCGGGGCCTGTTGCCCCTGCTGGAGCAGGGAAATGCCCTGATCGAGAATGAATTGCAGATTGCCCGGCATGGCCGAGCGACCGGCCGCGGGAGCGGATTGGCGGGTTTTTCCCTTGCCCATGAATCGACCTTGGTCTGCGATGAGCGCAGCAGCAGAATGAAATGCCGGCTACTTTAGCGAAGCAATGTTGCATTCTGGAGACGGGACCGTCGGTGGCTAGCGTTCCGGTGCGGGCTGGGCGCCGCCGGTTTGCGCGCCGGGATTGGCGTTTGCCTGCTGCCCCCCGCCACTGCTGATGAACCGCCATTCGGTATAACTCGCGGCGCCCTCGAACTCGCCCTGTTCGGCGGTGAATCCCGCCACCTTGATCGGCTTGTCTGGCGACCGGCTGGCGACGCCCATGATGCGGCCTTCCTGCCTGATCAATTCCCACTCGCCATCGGCCGTCATCGGGTCGCGATAGAGGCGGCGCAGGTGGTGGGTCGGGTTGGGGAAACGTTTGTCCTGCAGCAGGTCTTCGAGCTTGTTGGGAAACTGTTTTACGGCGCCGGGCGATTTGTTGTAATCGTAATAGCTGCCGATGGCGCGGCGATACTCCTCGCCGATGAACAGCAGTTCCTTTTCCTTCTCGCGCCGGCTTTCCATGTGCCACAGTGCGCCGGTGCCGGCCAGCGCAATGCCGGCGATGGCGACGGCGAACATCAGGCCGATGAAGGTAAAGCCGGCCTGGCGGCGCATTTCATTTTTGGCCAAAATTTCCGGTTGACCGTGGGAGTTCACCATGTCGAATAATCGCTGCCGCTGATCCCCTGCCCTTCGGCCCCGCTGCGGATGTCCCAGACCTTGCGCTGGCCGGGTTCGTCCGGCGGCGGGACGATGATCCAGGTTTCGGTGCTTTCGGTGATCGGGTCCGGCGGCACCTTGCGCAGGTAGCGCTTGGTGACCAGCTCTTCAATCGTTTCCGGGTAGCGCCCGGTGTCGCCGCGATATTTGTCGACGGCGTCGCGCATGACAGCCAGCGATTCGCGCAGCGAGGCTTCGCGGGCCCGGTCGAGATGCTGGAAATAGCGCGGCACGGCGATGGTGAGCAGCGTGGCGATGACCGACATGACGACGAGCAGCTCGATCAGCGTGAAGCCTTTTTTACGCGAGGTCATGCCTCACCACTCCCGGTACGGCGTGCCATTGAGGCCGACGCCCTTGGCCAGCGAATAGACGTCAAACACATCGGCGCCTTCGACCGGCGCATCGGGCGGGCTGGCATAGCTGCGCTTGCCCCAGGTCAATTCCGCCGGCAGCGCCGGGTCATCGGCAAACGGGTCGCGCGGCAGGCGGCGCAGGAAATAGAGCTTGGCCTTGTTCGGATCCAGCCTGTTTTCGACGCCTTTGGCCAGTTCTTCGAGGCGGCGCGGATAGCCGCTTTCGTCAACCTTCTTCTCGAGCTTGCCCTCGTCCACGGCGCGTCGATAGGCGTCGATACCACCGCGAATCTCCCGCAAGGCGGCGCGCAGTTCCACTTCCTTCTGCCGCTTGGCCGTCATCTCGATGATCGGCATCGCCGTCATCGCCAGAATGCCGACGATGGCGACGGTGATGACCAGTTCGATCAGGGTGAAACCCCGATTGGGCATGCCGATCATGGCTGGTCGGGTCCCCATGGCAACGGAATGGAAATTCTAGTTTTCCGTGGCACCGGCCGCCTCGCCTGTCACTGGCGGAACCGGTTCCACCGGTTGAACGGGTTCAGCTGGCACGGCTTCCGGCTCGGGAATGGCGCGCAGCGCAGTGCCGCCGCCCGAACCCCGACCCGGCGCGACGCCAAGCGACTTCGGCCCCTGGGATTTGATGATCATCGGCGCCGCGCCGACCGCCGCTTCGGTACCCGACGGCAAGGCCGGCTGACCGAAATCGGGACGATGGATATTGCGCAGCACGCGCGGCGTGATGAGCAGGATGATTTCCGTCTTGACCGAGGTATCGCGCTGGCTGCCGAAGGCCCGGCCAATGATGGGAATCTCGCCGAGTCCCGGGATATGCCTGGTGGACTTGCGCTCCTCATCGTTGATCAGGCCGGCCAGCACCTGGGTTTCGCCGTTCTTGAGGCGCAGCGTGGTGCTCGCGCTGCGCGTGCCGACCTGGTAGGCCAGCGAATTGGAGGGGCCGGCCACTTCCTTGACGATGCTGCTGACTTCCAGCCCGACCTTCATCGACACTTCGTCGTCGAGCGTGACATTCGATTCGACGTCGAGCTTGAGGCCGACATCGAGATAGGTCACCGATGCCGAAACGCCAACGTTGGCCGTCGAGGTCGTGGTGAATATGGGCAGCTTGTCACCGATGTGAATCTTCGCCTTCTCGCGGTTCTTGACGCGGATGCGCGGATTGGCCAGCACATTGGTATCGCTGTTCTGGCCCTTGAGATTGAGCGTCAGGCCGGGGTTGGCGACGAAGCTGGTCAGGCTACCGCCATTGAGGCCGATATAGCCGGCGGCCAGCGCACCGCCCGGCGTAGTCACGGACTGGGCTCCAACAGTGGCGAGGGTTGTTGTCGTTACAGCTTGTTTCAACAGGCCATAACCAACACTGTCCGGCCAGTCCAGCCCGGCCTCGTTCAACCGGCTGCGCGTCACCTCGAGCACCTCGACTTCCAGCATCACCTCCGGCTCGGCCAGATCGAGCGACTCGATCAGTCGCTCGACCAGACGCATGGCGTCCGGCGTGTCCTTGACGATGAGCAGGTTGAGCTTTTCGTCGGCAAAGACATCCTTGCTCTTGGCCACCGTCTTGATGAGGATCTGCGCCTGCTTGACGTCGGCATTGGCCAGATAGAAGCTGCGCACCACCAGTTCCTGATACTCCTTGGCCTTGGCCGGCGTATTCGGATAAATCAGGAAACTGTTGTCATTGAGCTGGCGCTTTTCCAGCTGGTTGGTCGTCAGGATCAGGCGCAGGATGTCTTCGAGCGGGCTGTTGCGGACAAAGAAGGTCACTTTGGTGTCGCCCTTGACGTCCTTGTCGAAGACGAAATTGAGGCCGGACGAACGCGACAGCACCTCAAAGACCGACTTCAGCGTCGCATCGCGGAATTCCAGCACGACCGGCTTGGCCAGCGCTGCCTTGACAGCCGGGTTGGCCGAGGGGTTCATTTCCTTCTCGCGCAGCATATCGATCTGCTGCTGCAGTCTGCGCGCCAGCGGATTGAGCGTGTCCTGCACCCGTACGGTACGGACGACCCGCTCGGCGCCGAGCAGGTCGCCCTTCATCAGCAGTTGTTCGGCCTGGGCCAGTTTCGCGGCATTTTTCCGGTCGACCGCAAGTTGTTCCAGGCCTTGCGTGGCGCGGGTATTGCGCCCATCGATGCCGAGCGCACGCCGGTAGGCCGCTTCGGCTGCGTCGAGGTTGCCGGCCGAGCGCTGGCGATCGGCATCATCGAGATAAGCATCGACCGACTCGCCCTTGTGGCGGATCATCGCCGCCTTGATCTCGGCATCGCGGGGCCGGTCACGGGCGGCTTTTTCCAGCGCGGCAACACCCTCTTCCTTCTTGCCGGACGCCATGAAATTGAGGCCGTCCCGGTAGGCCGGATGAGAACATCCACCCAGTGCAAAAGCCATGAACAGCAGAATCAAGCCTTGCTTCAAAGCACTATCGAATCGGATTTGCATCGAGTTGAACCGTGACAAAATCTTGTCATCCTAGGAAGCCTGCATTACAGGCTTGTTAAAGACAGGTAAATATACCCGTCGTATACCCGTGCCACGCTTCATACGCCTGAAACCTGTGGCGCCAGCACGGCGAAATCATGGCCCGTTTTCAGGCTTGAAGCGGCAGGGGCAACACATGAACAAAACGGGGAAGCCAGGCTTCCCCGTTTTGTTTCAGGCAACACCAGAATCTAGTCCATTCGGCTCAGATTAATCCTCCCCGGCAAGGCAATTGCTGTCACGCCGGGTGCATATGCTGACGTTCATCCGATGATATTTATCGGAATCGACTTCAACCATAAGCCCCGGGGAAAACCATGATTCGCAAGACTGCTCTCGCTCTTCTGCTGGCTGCGGCCGGCGTCAATGCTCACGCTCTTACTGCTGGCGATGTTGCCATCATTGCCTACAACAGTGACGGTGCCGACGATTTCGCCTGGGTCGCGCTGACCGACATCGCCGCCAATACGACGATCAACTTCACCGACTCATCCTGGCAAGGTAGCGCGTTCCGCTCCACGGAACATCTCGATACCGGCGGCCCGCTTACCTGGACGAACACCACCACCCTGAGCGCCGGCAGCGTCGTGAGTTTCAGCGGCAATGTCAGCAAAAGCTGGAGCGTTGGTTCCGGCAACACAAGCGCAGCACTGGGTTTGTCCACCAGCGGCGACCAGATTTTCGCCTTCCAGGGCAGCAACGCTGCACCCAATTTCCTGTACGGCCTGCAGTTCGCCCACGCTAACGGCCTCATCGCATCGCCGACCGTATCGAGCAGCACCAACACCACCAATGTCCCGGCCGGCCTTTCCGAAGCGGCGGGCACCATGTTCAACGTCGGCGACTTCGACGATGGCTATTACTCCGGCATCACCACCGGCACCCAGGTACAACTGCTGACTGCCATCGCCAACCAGGCCAACTGGACCCGCAGCAACGACGCCTATGGCCAGTCCAGCTGGGTTTCCAGCATGAGCGTCACCGCCGTCCCGGAACCCAGGAACTACGCCATGTTCCTCGCCGGTCTTGGCCTGATGGGTCTGATCGCCCGTCGCCAAAGCAGCCGCTGAACCACTACCCCCACTCTCGCCCAGGGCCGGCTCACCGCGCCCTGGGCGATTTCACGTAGCACAGCCCAAATTGACGGAGACATTTCCGATGCGTACCAACCTCAAACCGCTTGTTCTCGCCCTCTCTATCGCGCTCAGCGGCGTAGCCTGCGCCGAAGGCCTGACCGTCCTCCACATCGGCGACCAGGAGTCCTGGCTGATTTCCGCCCAGGGCAACCTGCGCGACAACGCCGGCCAGTCCATTTCCTTCTACGGCGGCGTCGATCGCCTGGCGACGGTCATTGCCAATCGCAAGGCAGCTGCCACCAGCGCCGGCAAGTCCGTCGTCACGCTGAATGCCGGCGACTCCTTCCTGCCCGGCCCGCGCCTGAACGCCAGCTTCGTCAATCTGGCCACGGCCAATCCGGATGACGGCGGCCAGGATTTCTACGATGCCATCGCCAGCCGCCAGATCGGCTTCGATGCCACCACCTTCGGCAACCACGAATTCGACCTCGACAACACCGGCCCGGTCGCCGCCCGCTTCGCCAAGGTTTCCGGCTCGACCTACCTGTCGGTCAACCTCGATTTCGGCGTCACCCCGGAACTCGCCGACCTCGAAGCCAGCGGCAAGGTGGCCAAGTCCAAGATCGTCACCACGACCGGTGGCAAGAAGGTCGGCATCGTCGGCGCCACGACGCCGCTGCTGCCCGGCATTTCCTCACCGCCGGCCGGCATCATGAAGAACTGGAGCGCCGCCAATACCGAAGCCCAGAACCTGGCTGACATGATCCCGCTGGTCCAGGCCGAAATCGATCGCCTGCGCAACAACGAAGGTGTCACCGTGGTCATCGTCATGAGCCACCTGCAAGGCGCCCAGAATGAGCGCAACGGGCTGATCCCGGCCCTGCGCGGTGTGGACCTGGTCATTTCCGGCGGCGGTCACGAGTTGATGACCGACCCCGACGATCTGCTCATCAACGGCGGCGTCGCCCCGACCTTCACGACCCACCCGGTTTATGCCAGCGACCTCGACGGCAAGGCCGTTCCGCTGGTCACCGGCCACTTCGGCAACCGTTACGTCGGCGAAGTGAACCTGACCATCGACGACAGCACCGGCCTCATCACCAGCCTCGACAGCACCCGCATGATCCGCGTTTCGGGCGCCGCTGCCGATGCCGACAAGGTAAGCGGCGATGCCGCCCTCAATGCCGCCGTGGTTACCCCGGTCCTGACCTACATCACCGCCCTCAACGCCCAGGTGATCGGCACCACGGCCACCAAGCTGAACGGCCCGACCCACACCACCTGCACCCCGGCCCCTTGCGTGTTCAACGAAGGCGTACGCAACGCCGAGACCGGCCTGGGCAACCTGGTCGCCGACGCCATGCGCTTCGCTGGCAAGACCGACGTCGCCATCCAGAACGGTGGCGGTATCCGCACCAACATCGCCGTGCCGGGCAACGTAACCATGGGCGACACCTTCAACGTCCTGCCCTTCACCAACCTGGTCAAGCGCGCCCCGGTCATGAACGCCACCCAGCTCAAGGATATCCTGGAACACTCGGTCAGTTCGGCTAGCGCCACCGGTGCAGTCAACGGCAAATTTGCCCAGATTTCGGGCATGAAGGTGACCTACGACACCAGCCGCGCCGGGCGCAGCACTATTGTCGCCAGCGTCGGTACCGGCGACCGCATTCGCCGCGTGGTGCTGGACGACGGCACCGTGCTGATCGACAACGGCACGGTGGTCAGTGGCGCCCGCAGCTTCTCCTTCACCACCATCGACTTCACGGCCAACGGCGGCGACAACTATCCGTTCGCAGCCAATGGCGTGCTCTTTGAAAACAACCCCTTCACCATCACCTATCAGGAAGCCCTGGCCAACTTCATCCAGACGCCCAAGGCCAATGGCGGTCTCCAGCGCGACAGCGCGGTCGATGGCGATGAAATCACGGTGAATATGTACGGTGAGGAAAACGCCTTCGACCGGCATGGCCGCCTGATCGACGTCAATGTGGGCGTGGTCACCCCGGGCGTCACCAAGAACGGCACGGCCGGTCGTGACACCATCGTCGGCACGAGCGGTGACGACATCATCGTCGGCGGCTTCGGCCCCGACACCCTGACCGGCGGCGCCGGTGGCGACAAATTTGTCTACAACAGCCTGCGCGATGCCGGCGACATCATCACCGACTTCACCCCGTATGCCGACACCATCGACCTCACGGCCCTGCTCAACAGCCTCGGCATCGCCCCGGCCGTTGCCGTCGCCAACGGCCACATTGTCGTCAGGGATGTCACCGGTGGCGCCAGCCTGCAAATCGACACCGATGGCAGCGGCCCGGCCGTCGCCCGGCCGCTGGTCACCCTCAAGGGCCTGACCGCCAAACAGATCGTCCCGGCCCGCGACCTCGGCCTGTAACCCAACATTAATTTTTCAGGAGTTTTCAAATGCGCAATTTCCTCCGTACCACCGCCCTCGCTACCGCACTGCTGGCCGTCTTCCCGGCCGCCCAGGCCGCTACCCAGAGCTATTCGTTCCTCGGCACGCTGAATGCCATCCAGTTTTCCGGCAGCTTCAGCTTCGACGACTCGGCACTGGCGATCTTCAATGCAGTCGAGCCGCTGCTCACGGTTGCCCCGGTAGCGAGCCTCTCGATGACTTACAACGATGTCAGCTACTCGCTGGCTGACGCCTGGGGTCCGGCGGACGTGTCCTACTACAACGGCGCATTCCTCGGCCTGTCGTATTCGAACAACGCCATGAGCTTCATTCCCGGCATGTTTAACACTGTCGATGCCTATGTCACCGATGGCCTGAACAGCGCTGATGTCATCTACGCCCCCGTGCCCGAACCCGAGTCCTACGCCATGCTGCTCGCCGGCCTCGGCCTGATGGGCCTGGTCGCTCGTCGCCGCGCCAGGTTCCACTAAGCGCCAGCAATCCAGTCCATCAAAACGGCCCCGCAGGGGCCGTTTTTTTGCCTGCCCGACGACAACGGCCCCCCTGCCGGCAGCCACTCTGACTTCAGCCTTCGCCCTGGCCGCCCGACCCGAGGCGACAACGCGGCCCTTCCCGCAACATCAATCAGCGAGACCTATTCCATGAACTTCCGTACCACCTCTCCCCGCTTCGCCCTCTCGGCCATTGCTGCCAGCCTGCTGACCATGAGCGCCCCGGCTTTTGCCGCATCCGATGTCGTGATTTCCCAGGTCTATGGCGCCGGCGGCAATTCTGGCGCCCTCCTGAAGAACGACTTCGTCGAGCTGTTCAACCGCAGCGCGGCGCCGATCAATTTGGCCGGCTGGTCGGTTCAGTACGCCAGCGCGACCGGAACCGGCAGTTTTTCCGCCAACAGCCCGCTGGCACTGCCCAACGTAACACTGCAACCCGGCCAGTATTTCCTGGTTCAACTGGCCGGCGGCACCACCGGCGCGAGCCTGCCTGCCGCCGATGCGGCCGCGACCAGTCCCAACATGTCGGGTACGGCCGGCAAGGTCATCCTGGCCAACGTCGCCACCGGCCTCGCCTGCAACGGTTCCAGCACGCCTTGTAGCGCTGCGCAGCAAGCCCAGATCGTCGACCTGGTCGGCTACGGCAGCGCCAATTACTACGAAGGCAGCGCCGCCGCTCCAGTCCTGACCAACACCACGGCCGCGATCCGTACCAACGCCTGCACCGACACCGACAACAACGGCGCCGACTTCAGCGCTGTCGCCCCCAACCCGCGCAATACCGCCACGCCGCTCGCTCCTTGTGGCGGCGGCACGGTCAATGCGGCCATCGTTCCCACCTGCCCGGCCACCACCGTCGCCCAGGGCACGGCCGGCAGCATCGTGCTGACCGCCACCGACGCCGACAGCCGCGTCAATGCCGCCACCCTCGCCGCCGGCACGCCGGCCGCCTTCAGCCTGGGCACACTGACCAGTGCCATCGCCGATGGCGACACCGCCTCGGTGACCCTCAACGTCGACAGCAGCCTGGCCGCCGGCAGCTACCCGGTTGTCGTCAACTTTGGCAACGACGATGCACAAAACGCTAGCTGCACGGTGAACGTCACCGTCACCGGCATCACGGCTATCCACACCATCCAGGGCAACGGTGCCGAAAGCCCGCTGAAGGGCCAGAACGTCACCACCCAGGGCGTCGTCACCAAGCTGTTGAACAACGGTTTCTTCATGCAGGATGAGGCACCGGACAGCGACCCGACGACATCGGAGGGGATTTTTGTCTTTACCAGCACCGCCCCGACCGTTGCCGTCGGCAACCGGGTGCGCCTCTCCGCCACCGTGACCGAATACCAGGTCGGTACCGGTTCGGGTGCCATCGCCAACCCGCTGACCGAACTGACCGGCATTTCCGGCTTGAGCGTTCTCGCTACCGACATCAGCATCGCGCCGACCGTGATTACCTTCCCCGAAGCAAGCGAGGGCGATCTCGAGCACTACGAAGGAATGCTTGTCCGTATCGAGGGAACGCTGACCGTCGGCCAGAACTTTTTCCTCGGCCGCTTCGGCCAACTGACGGTATCGGCTGGCGGCCGCCTCGAAAAGCCGACCAACCGTTACCCGGCCGGCAGCCTGGAAGCACTCGCGATGGCTGACGACAACGCCCGCCGCCGCATCCTGCTCGACGATGGCAGCAGCCTGCAGAACCCTAACCCGACGCCCTACCTCGCCGCCGATAACACGGTGCGCGCCGGCGATACCATAGCCGGCATTACCGGCGTCATCGATTACGGCCTGGCCACCAGCAGTTCCAATGGCCTGAGCGACTACCGCATCCATCCGACAGTCGCCCCGGTGTTCACCCGCGCCAACGCGCGCACCGGAGCCCCTGATGCGGTAGGCGGCAACATCAAGGTGGCGAGTTTCAACGTGCTCAACTATTTCACCACCCTTGATGCGACAGGCTCGGCCGGCTGCTTCCCGGGCGGTAGCCGCAGCGACTGTCGCGGCGCCGACAGTGCACTTGAGTTCTCACGCCAGAAGGCCAAGATCGTCAATGCCATCAAGGCGCTTAATGCCGATGTCGTCGGCCTGATGGAAATCGAGAATAACGGCAATATCGCCGTGCTCGATCTGGTGAATGGGCTCAATACCGTAATGGGTGCCGGCACCTACGCCAGCGTCGCGATGCCCGGCGGCGGCACGGGAACCGATGCCATCCGCATGGCAATGATCTACAAGCCGGCCGCGGTCAACCTGTTTGGACAGGCCATTTCCGACACCAATCCGATCCACAACCGCCCGCCGCTGATACAGACTTTCGCCGCCGCCAATGGCGAGAAGTTCAGCGTCGTGGTCAACCACTTCAAGTCGAAGGGCAGCTGCCCGACTTCAGGCAGCGATGCCGATCAGGGCGATGGACAGGGTTGCTGGAACGATCTGCGTACCCAGCAGGCGCAAGCCTTGCGCAACACCGTGCAAAGCCTGCAAGCGAGCAGCGGCGACAGCGACGTCATCGTCATCGGCGACCTGAACGCCTACGGCAAGGAAGATCCGATCCTCGATTTCACCGATGCCGGCTATATCGACCAGATCAGGCGCTTCGACAGCTTCGGCTACTCCTATGTTTTCGATGGCGAAGCCGGCTACCTCGATCACGCCCTGGCCACCCCCAGCCTGAGCGCCCAGATCACGGGAGCCAGACACTGGCGCATCAATGCCGACGAGCCGGCCATCATCGACTACAACACCGAGTTCAAGCAGCCAGCCTGCGCCACCTGTGGCCCGGACTACTACTCGGATACGGTCTACCGCTCGTCGGACCACGATCCGGTCATCATCGGCCTCAATCTGCTCAAGCAGATCGGCGGCACGGCCGGTCGCGACATTCTTGTCGGTACCCCCGGCGACGATGTGATTACCGGCGGCATCGGGGCCGATACACTGACCGGCGGCGCCGGAGCCGACCAGTTCGTGTTCACGAGCCTGCGCGACGGCGTCGATACGATCACCGACTTCCAGCCTGGCGTCGACCGTATCGTGCTGACCCAGCTTCTGCAATCCGTTGGCATCACCATCACCAATCCGATTACCGGAGGCTACATCACCTGCAAAATGCTTGGCGGCGACGCCATGATCGGCATTGATCCCGATGCCGCCGGCAGCGCTGTCAGCCGTAATCTTGTGCTGTTGAAGAACCAGAACTGCGCCGTTGCCATCCCCGGCAACTTCGTGTTTTGAGCACCGGAGAACGATTGTTTCCTTTCGGGAAATGCTCGACTGATTCGCCCGGCATGCGCCAAGGGTCTGTCCATAAACCTGAAAACCTCAGCAAGGGATGACAAAACCCTCTTCGACAAGCTCGGGACAGGCTTCGATATACGCCCACTGCGTGGGTTGCTCAGGGCGAACGGGAGAGGCCCGTTCGTGCCGAGCAGCCTTGCGCAGCAAGGCGTATCTGACGTGACTGAGCAGTTGCCAATGTCACTGCCACGGTGAACCGGAAAAAACGGCCAAAATTGAACCTTGAAACCTCAGTTGGACGCGGCTGATGGTGCGTCTGGGCGGGATGGCCGGCGCGA
>JAUYEI010000094.1 GCA_030691385.1 Azonexus sp. | reverse complement strand
CAACTATTCCGGGTCGCTGCAAAGACCTTCCTTGCCTGGCGTTCATCAGTTGGCGATGCGTATCGGCTTGCCCGGTAGTTGCGCCCGGATTTCGCCGTTCGGGTGGGCCTCACTATGCACGTTGACGTACAGGTCGCCGGCCAGGTAGCTGGTGTATTGGGCTTCGCTGAATCTTGCATCGGCGGGTACCGTGAAAACCTTGTCGTCCTTTTTGCTCAAGGTAATGATCGGCGGCCCGTTCTTGCCGACTGCGCCCGCGTGGATATGTGCCATCGTCGGCACCATCCCTGTGATGTCGATACTGCCGCTGACGGAGCGATTCGGCAGGACGCTGATTTTCATCATGCCACTCGCCGCGGTGCTGACGGGGGGAACCTCGGCCGCGCCGCTCAGGGAAATCGAGATGGGCGAGTCGGCATACAGGCTGGTCGCTGCCAGCAGCATTGCCAGCGGCGCCAGGCGGCTGAACAGGCGGACGGAGCTTGATTGCGTGCTCATTTGGGGGTGCCTCCGGGGTAAGGGAACAAGCAGGGTGTGCCGGTGGCGGGATCATTTCTGTTCGCCAGCGCACACAGCCTCTCACGTCATCTATGTTGGCTGGCGCACGGAATCGTTTGCATCGGGCATGCATAGTCATCGCGACAGGACAGGGTTGCCCTGGCATCGGAGGTCGCAGATGAATGAAGAAACAGAACACCCCAAGCCCACCCGGCACCTCGCCACACAAGCGGGATGTGGCCGCTGGACACCGATTGCTCCTCGTTCGGCGATTGCGCAGGATGGGGTGAGGGAAGAGCCGGTAACGCCCAGCCCGACGGAATCCGCCGTGCCTGCTGCCGAGAGCAAGCCGGACTGAGCGAATCCACTCGATGGAATACAAGGATTACTACAAGATCATGGGGGTGGCGCGCGACGCGACCCAGGACGAAATCAAGCGCGCCTATCGCCAACTGGCGCGCAAATACCATCCCGATGTCAGCAAGGACCCGCAAGCCGAGGTGCGTTTCAAGGAACTCGGCGAAGCCAATGCCGTGCTCAAGGATATCGAGAAGCGCGCCGCCTATGACCGGCTGGGCGCCAACTGGCAGGCCGGGCAGGATTTCCGGCCGCCACCGGACTGGAACGCCGGTTTCGAGTTTTCCGGGGATGGCGCGAACGGCAAGGGCGCCGAGGATTTCAGCGACTTTTTCGCATCCCTCTATGGGCAGGCTTTTGCTGGTGGCAGCCGGGGTCGCCCGGAGTTTCATTCACGCGGCGAGGACCGGCACGCTCAGGTCATGATCGATCTGGCGGATGCCTACAGCGGCGCCACCCGGATCATCACGCTCGGCACGCCTGAAGTGGATGCCAGCGGCCGGGTGAAGATGCGCTCGCATCAGCTCAACGTCACCATTCCACGCGGTGTTCGCGCCGGCCAGCACATTCGTCTGGCCGGCCAGGGCGCACCGGGCGTCGGCCAGGGCAAGGCCGGCGATCTTTATCTCGAGGTGGCGTTCAATCCGCACGCCCATTTCCGCGTCGAACAGCGCGATGTCTTTCTCGACCTGCCACTGGCGCCGTGGGAAGCGGCCCTGGGGGCGACGCTTGACGTGCCGACGCCGAATGCCACGGTCAACCTGAAAATTCCGCCCAATTCGAAATCCGGTGGCAAGTTGCGGCTCAAGGGCAAAGGCATTCCGGGCAACACGCCGGGCGATTTTTACGTCGTCTTGCAGGTGGTGTTGCCGATGGCGGAAAGCGATGCCGAGCGGGCTTTCTACGCCGGCATGGCCGAGCAGTTCAAGTCATTCAAGCCGCGATCCAGACTGGGAGCATAGGCATGGACAAGGACAAGTTACTGCCACAGCCGAGCGCAATCATTCTCGAAGAGCAAACCGATCTGACCATCAGCGAAGTCTGCCAGGCCTGCGCCGTGCGGGTTGAAACCATCGTCGAGCTGGTCGACGAAGGGGTTCTGGCACCGCTTGGCCGGGAGCCGCACTGCTGGCGTTTTACCGGCACCCATCTGCGCCGGGCCACGGTCGCCATCCGGCTGCAACGCGATCTCGGCGTCAATCTGGCCGGCGCCGCGCTGGCCCTGCAACTGCTCGACGAACTCGAAGCCCTGCAAGCCCGGTTGCGCAAGGCCGGTGCTCAATGAACACGCTCAAGGATGACGAAATGCTCACCACCCCAATGCCGCTGGCTGCCGACGAACTCGAACGAATGAATGCCTGGTGGCGCGCCGCCAACTACCTGTCGGTCGGGCAGATCTACCTGCTTGATGACCCGCTGCTCAAGACGCCGCTCAGCCTGGCCCACATCAAGCCGCGCCTGCTCGGCCACTGGGGCACGACGCCGGGGCTGAACTTCATTTACGTGCACATGAACCGGGCGATCAAGCAGCACGACCTCGACATGATCTTCATCGCCGGCCCCGGCCACGGTGGCCCGGGGGTGGTGGCGCACACCTGGCTGGAAGGCAGTTACAGCGAGTTCTATCAGGACATTTCACCGGACGAGGAGGGCATGCGCCGGCTGTTCAAACAGTTCTCCTTCCCCGGCGGCATTCCCAGCCACGCTTCGCCGGACACGCCGGGATCCATCCACGAAGGCGGCGAACTCGGTTACGCCCTGTTCCATGCCTACGGTGCCGTGTTCGACAACCCGCACCTGATCACCTGCTGTGTCGTCGGCGATGGCGAGGCGGAAACCGGGCCGCTGGCCACTTCCTGGCATTCCAACAAATTCCTCAATCCGCGCACCGACGGTGCCGTGCTGCCCATCCTTCACCTCAATGGTTACAAGATCGCCAACCCGACCATCCTGGCCCGCATCAGCCACACCGAGCTGGAATGCCTGTTCGTCGGCTATGGCTACCTGCCCATCTTTGTCGAGGGCGACGACCCGGAAACCATGCACCAGTTGATGGCGGCTGCGGTCGATGCGGCCATTGCCAGCATTTCCGCCATCCAGCACCAGGCGCGCGAAGGCGGCGACGAGAGCCGGCCGCGCTGGCCGCTGATCA
>JAUYEI010000092.1 GCA_030691385.1 Azonexus sp. | reverse complement strand
CGATCATTACGTCGCGCCAGAGTTGGGTACATTCGAGCACGTTCATCTTGTCGACCGAACACAGGCGTTTGTCGCGCTTCTGGGCGGCCTGGAAGGCAACATGGCCGATGCGGCGGATTTCCGACTCGCTGTACACCATGGTGTTGAAACCGACGCGCTCGCCGTTTTCTTCACGGATGCCGCGCGGCTGGCCGAAATAGATGTCGCCGGTCAGTTCGCGAATGATCAGGATGTCCAGTCCGGCAACCACTTCCGGCTTGAGCGTTGAAGCATTGGCCAGTTCCGGATACAAAATGGCCGGACGCAGGTTGGCAAACAGATTCAGATCCTTGCGGATGCCGAGCAGGCCGCGCTCCGGGCGCTTTTCGCGCGGCAGAGTGTCCCACTGCGGGCCACCGACGGCGCCGAGCAGGATGGCATCAGCCGCACGCGCCAGCTTTTGCGTCGCTTCCGGGTAAGGATGATCAGTCGCGTCGACCGCACAGCCGCCGAGCAGCCCTTCTTCCATCTCGAACTTGAGATCGAGAGCCTTCAATACGCGCACCGCTTCAGCGGTAATTTCAGGGCCAATGCCGTCACCCGGCAGAACGCAGATTTTCATGATTTCAGGATCCAGTGGTTAGGATTCAGGATCGAGTCAAAAGCAGTGCGAGTAAGTCATGTCCTTGCTCACTAACTGCTCAAGCTCCTAATAACTAATGACTAACTAAACAGCCAGGGCTGGTTGATACGACGTTTCTCTTCAAATTCGCGGATTTTCTCGGCATGACGCAGGGTCAGGCCAATGTCGTCCCAGCCGTTGATCAGGCATTCCTTGCGAAAAGCGTCGATCTGGAACGGGATGCCATAGCCATCGGGGCGAATCACGGCCTGCGCCTGCAGGTCGACGACCAGTTTGTAACCCGGCGTGGCTTCGACCTGCTGGAACAGCGCATTGACTTCATTCGCTGGCAGCACGATAGGCACGATGCCATTTTTGTAGCAGTTGTTGAAGAAGATGTCGGCAAACGACTCGGCAATGATGGCCTTGAAGCCAAAATCAAGCAGCGCCCAGGGCGCATGTTCACGCGAGCTGCCGCAGCCGAAGTTGGCACGGGTCAGCAGCACTTCGGCGCCTTGATAGCGTGGCTGATTGAGCACGAAATTCGGGTTCTTCGGTCGCCCCGAGGCATCCTGGCCCGGCTCGCCGACATCCATGTAACGCCATTCATCAAAGGCATTCGGCCCGAAGCCGGAACGCTTGATGGACTTGAGAAACTGCTTCGGGATGATCGCATCGGTATCGACATTGTTGCGGTCGATAGGCGCCACCAAACCTTCCAGACGAACGAATTTATCCATTACTCCACCACTTTCTGCACGGCGTCGCCGCCCTTTTTGAGGGCACTGCCAACCGCTTCTCCACTCTTCTGCAGGGCATGCTCGACGGCTTCGCCGCCCTTCTGCAACGCCTCACCGGTCTTTTCGGCTCCAATGGCGACGTCCTTCTTGATGCCCTGGGCAGTATTGCAGCCGGCCAGGCAGACCATAGCAAACAAGACAAGCCACTTCTTCATGATCGTCGCTCCTTCTTACAGAACGTCTCGCACATCGGCAAAACGACCGGCAATCGCTGCAGCAGCGGCCATGGCCGGGCTGACCAGATGGGTGCGCCCGCCCGGACCCTGACGGCCTTCGAAATTGCGGTTGGAGGTCGAAGCACAACGCTCACCCGGCTCCAGACGGTCGGCATTCATGGCCAGACACATCGAACAACCCGGTTCACGCCACTCGAAACCAGCCTCGATGAACACCTTGTCCAGCCCTTCCGCTTCGGCCTGACGCTTGACCAGGCCGGAACCCGGCACAGCCAGCGCCAGTTTGACGGTTGCAGCGACATGGCGGCCCTTGAGCACGGATGCCGCCTCGCGCAGGTCTTCAATGCGCGAGTTGGTACAGGAGCCGATGAACACCTTGTCGATGGCGATATTCTGGATCGGCGTATTGGGATTAAGACCCATGTATAGCAGGGCGCGTTCCATGCCTTCGCGCTTGACCGGGTCGGTCTGCTTGGCCGGATCGGGAACGACGGCATCGATGGCGACAACCATTTCCGGCGAGGTACCCCAGGTCACTTGCGGACGAATGTCTTCGGCCTTGAGCGTGACGACGCGATCGAACTGGGCGCCGGCATCGGAATGCAGCGTGCGCCAGTAGGCAACCGCCCTCTCCCAGATGTCACCCTTCGGCGAGAACGGACGATCTTTCAAATAATCGACGGTTTTGTCGTCGACCGCGACAAAGCCCATGCGCGCACCACCTTCGATCGCCATGTTGCACAGGGTCATGCGACCTTCCATGCTCAGGCCGCGGATGGCGCTGCCGCCGAATTCGATGGCGTAGCCGTTGCCGCCGGCCGTGCCGATGGTGCCGATGATGGCCAGCGCCACATCCTTGGCGGTGACGCCCTTGCCGAGATTGCCGTCGACGGCGATCAGCATGGTCTTCGACTTCTTTTGCAGCAGGCACTGGGTGGCCAGCACGTGCTCGACTTCCGAGGTGCCGATGCCGTGTGCCAGACAGGCAAAGGCGCCGTGCGTCGAGGTGTGCGAGTCACCGCAAACGACCGTCATGCCGGGCAGCGTGGCCCCGTTTTCCGGACCGACGACGTGCACGATGCCCTGCCGCGCATCCTTGAACGGGAAGTAGGCCAGCGCACCAACTTCGCGGATGTTGGCATCGAGCGTCTCGACTTGCTGCCGGGAAACCGGGTCCTTGATGCCTTCGTCCCAGTGATCGGTCGGCGTATTGTGGTCGGCCGTCGCGACGATGGACGAAATGCGCCACGGCTTGCGGCCGGCCAGCTTGAGGCCTTCGAACGCCTGCGGGCTGGTGACTTCGTGGACGAGGTGACGATCGATATAGAGAAGGGCCGTGCCATCTGCTTCCTGATGGACGACGTGGTTCTCCCAAAGCTTGTCGTAAAGGGTCTTCGACATGGTGCGTAATGTGGGCCGTAAAGCATTCAATTATTGCACAGGATTTTTGATTTTTGGCCCGTTTTCCCGGTTGACCGTAGCATTGGCGCCGACCCAGCCCCAGACCAGCGCGAAGCCGACCAGCGCGAACAACGAACCGAGGGTAAAGGTCCAGCCGGAGCCCAGCGACTCCCAGGTCCGGCCGCTGATCAGCGCGCCGAGCAGGCCGCCGGCGCCGAACGACAGGCTGGAATAAAGTGCCTGCCCCCGCCCCTGCGCCCGACCGGGAAACCACTGGTTGACCGCGGCAATGGAGGCGGCGTGATAGGCGCCGAAAGTCAGGCCATGCAGCACTTGAACCAAAATCATGATGGCGGCGGATTCGACGCCCCATCCCATGAGCAGAAACCGGACAACCGCCGCGCCAAAACTGGCGAGCAGGATGGCGCGCAACGAGAACTGCCGCGACAGCCGCGCCATGAACATGAAAACGACGATTTCCGCCACCACGCCGAGCGACCAGAGCAAGCCGACCTCGGTCTTCGAGTAGCCGTGGGCGTCGAGGTGAATCGAATAGAAAACGTAGAACGCGCCATGCGCCGCCGACATCGCGAAACAGGCCGTCATCAGCGCAATGACTTTCGGCTGGCGCAGGATTTCGCCGATCGGCTGGCCGTCGCGCTCATGCGGAATCGGCGGCGCTTCCGGCAAGGTCAGCGCATAGAGCAGAATTCCCGCCAGAATCGCCCAGCACACCCAGAGCACGCCGACCGGCGGCGCCATGTCGAGCAGCGCGCCGGTCCCCATGACGGCGACGATGAAACCGATCGACCCCCACAGCCGAATGCGGCTGTAGCGGCCGCGCTCCTCGCGCAGATGGTCGAAAGTCAGCGTCTCGACCAGCGGCAACGCTGCACTCCAGAAAAAGGCGAGCACGGCCATCGCCAGCAGCATGCCGGGCAGTTTGTCGAGCCAGAAAAAGGCGGTGAATCCGGCCAGGCCGATCCCGGCGGCCAGACGAATGATCGCCATGCGCCGACCGAAACGGTCAGCCAGCCAGCCCCACAGATTGGGGCCGAATAGGCGCATCAACTGCATCTGCGACATCAGCAGGCCGATGTCCCAGGCGGAAAAATTCAGGGATTGGAGATAGAGCCCGAAATAGGGCGAAAAGGCGCCAATGAAGGCGAAATAGAAAAAGTAGTAGCCCGAGAGGCGCCAGTAAGGCAATGCATGCATCCGGCAATTTTACCGGATGCAGGATCGGGCACAGGCTTCGATCAAGCCTTGACGGATTGCTGGCCGGCGCGGAAGGCGAGCAGCAGATGGTAGATCTCATCCTTGAGCTTGACGCGCTGTTTCTTCATGCCTTCGATGGTGAAGTCAGCGACCGGCATGTCATGCTCTTCCAGATCCTCGACCTTGCCGGTCAGGCGGTTGTAGGAAGCGAACTGGCGGGCAAAATAGGCATTGCTGGTCTTGAGCAGATCAATGCCGTCCTTGAATTCCGGGAACTCCTGGTACAGATCGTGATGATCGACTTGCATGGTTTTCTCTCCCTGTTGCGATGATCAGCCGCCGTAGCGACAAATTGAAAATTTTACGCGATTTCACCCGGTATGCGCGGCGTGGCGCAGGTCACATCACCGCACTGGGCGCGGTGGCGCAAGGCGTGATCGATCAGGACCAAGGCCAGCATGGCTTCGGCGATCGGCGTGGCACGGATACCGACACAGGGATCGTGCCGCCCCTCGGTCGCCACTTCGATGGCATTGCCGTGACGATCAATCGAGTGCCGCGGCTGGGCGATGGACGAGGTCGGCTTGATCGCCATGTTGACGATGATGTCCTGCCCCGTCGAAATGCCGCCCAGTACGCCACCGGCATGGTTTGTCGCGAAACCCTGCGGCGTCATTTCATCGCCGTGCTCGCTGCCTTTCTGGGCCACGGAATCAAAGCCGGCGCCGATTTCGACGCCCTTGACGGCGTTGATGCCCATCATGGCGTAGGCAATTTCGGCGTCGAGTCTGTCATAAACCGGCTCGCCCCAGCCCGGGGGAACGCCGGTGGCCGTCACGGTGATTTTGGCACCGACCGAATCGAGCGACTTGCGCAGGCTATCCATGTAGGCTTCCAACTCGGGAACGATGGCCGCATTGGGCGCGAAGAAGGCGTTGCCGTCGATATCATCAGCCGAAACGAAGGGAATCTCAATCGGGCCGAGGGCGCTCATCCAGCCACGAATGCTGACGCCGTAACGTTCGTTCAGCCACTTGCGGGCGATCGCCCCGGCGGCGACGCGGACTGCCGTTTCGCGCGCCGATGAACGACCGCCCCCACGGTAATCGCGAAAGCCATATTTCTGGGTATAGGTGTAATCGGCGTGGCCGGGACGGAAGGTATCGGCGATGTTGCCGTAATCCTTGCTGCGCTGGTCCTGGTTGCGAATGAGCAGGCCAATCGGCGCGCCGGTGGTCTTGCCCTCAAAAACACCGGAGAGAATCTCGACGGTATCCGGCTCGCGGCGCTGCGTCACGTGGCGCGACGTCCCCGGCTTGCGACGATCGAGTTCGGCCTGGATATCAGCCTCGGACAAGGCCAGTCCGGGCGGACAGCCATCAACGACGCAGCCAATCGCCGGGCCGTGCGACTCACCAAAGGAGGTAACGGTAAACAAGGTGCCAAAGGTATTGCCGGACATGGAAGCTGCGTTCTAATATGGAACGAGGAGTTTACCATGCCAAGCAAAAAGACCTCTCCCACACCATCGACTGCAGCAAAACCCTCGACCCAGCCACCGGCGCGCAAGGGAAGTGCAGCCCCGGCGCCAAACCCGCGCCAGCAGCCTGACAACCGCTGGCAAAGAACCAAGCGCTACGGCTGGGACAATCGCTAGCCGCAAACGAAGAAAAGGCAGCCGAAGCTGTCTTTTCTGTTATTGCGCCACCAAAAACTCAGGCTTGCTGATCGGTCGGCCAGTTCTTGATGTAGCTCTTCAGCATCTTGTTCTCGAAGCTCTGTTCCTCGAGAACCGCCTTGGCCACATCGAGGAATGAGATCACCCCCATCAGCGTGTCATCTTCGACGATCGGCAGATAGCGCGAACGCTTGTCGATCATCAATCGGCGCAGGTCGTTGGCTTCCATATCCGGAAAAGCGGTCACCGGGTTGGTCACCATGACGTCGCCAACCGTCAGACTCTTCGCAGTCGCCTCCTGGCGCTTGAGCGCCAGGAGGACTTCGCGAAAAGTCAGCATGCCGACCATCTTGCCGCCATCCATGACGACCAGCGAGCCGACATCAAGGTCGGCCATGCTGTCGATGGCGAAAGCCAGAGACTGTTGTGGCGCCGCCGTGTACAGCGTGGCGCCCTTGACTCGAAGAATTTCCCGCACCTGCATTGCGCTCTCCCGCACTCGGTTTTAATTGATCAGTTGATCTTAGAGCATCCTCCGTGATTCGGAAAGACTCATGGCACTTCTCGTTTCGCATAAGGTCGAATCGCTATAGCAAGGGCATTAATCAATACAAATTTTTACGCGTATTTGACAAATTTATCGGCATTGGCACTTGCGAAATGTCATAACCATCTATACACTTGGTTATATCACCTAAGGCATATATCGCTAGGATGCTTAGGTAAGCTTATTACACTAGCGTATGGAGATTGAATGATGTCTACAGTTAAAACCATCGAGAAAATCGACGCTCGTGAAATTCGTCGTAAGCTTGGCCTCAACCAGCAACAGTTCTGGTCCACCCTCGGCGTGACGCAGAGTGGCGGTTCCCGCTACGAAAGCGGCCGCAACATGCCGAAGCCGGTGCGCGAACTGCTCCGTCTGGTTCATGTCGAACAAGTCGATATCAAGAACATCAAGCGTGACGACATCGAAGTGGTCGAATACCTCAAGGCTCAGGAACCGGAACTGTTCAAGTCCCTGAAGAAGTCGGCTCGCGCCCACGCAAAAAAAGCGGCCTGATTTTTGCCCCGAAAGGGGCGTCGACCGCAACAACGGGCATCACGGGGAAACAACGACCCGGATGCCCGTTTCCTTTTCTACCTGCCCGGCAAAATCGAGCAACGCCCGTGCTGGCAAGGCACTGAGGCGTGGCGCGGCGGGTTGTAGCGATGGTCTCGCCAGACCATAAAGGTGTATGCCAGCCAGCTTTCCGGCGAGTGGGCGAAGCAGTTGGCAATAGGCCGCTCGCGATGCCGCCGAGGGCGCAAGGCCATCCAGCGCAAACCAGCAGGTTTGCACCCAGGTCGGCGCCAGCCCGGCGCAAATTTCGAGATTTTTTGACGTTTTTAACATTTTCCACGGAATGCCGTTAATTTCGGCGACTTCGTCGGCGGTGGCGCGATCCATCTTGAACCAGACTTCACCGCCCACTTCCGCCAGATGATGAATCCCCGACTGCACTTCGGTGCGATGCATGAGGCTGCCGTTGGTGATCAGGCGCACGACCAGCTTGCCTTTTTGATCAAAGCGTTCGAGCACCTTCCCGACCACACCGACCGCGTCGGCAAACTCGGCGGCACTGGTCGGTTCGCCGTTGCCGGAAAAAGCCACGTCCATGAGCCGCTGCGCCTCGGGCGGCACCTGCCGCTGCATGAAGTCACCGTTCAGCGCGTCGTCGAGAAAGCCGGCCAGTTCCCGCTCCAGGCAATCCAGATCAATCGGCGGCGGTCCACCACGGGTCAGGTTGTCGACCTGGCAATAGACGCATGCCCAGTTGCAGGCATTGTTGGGATTGAGGTTGATGCCGATCGACACGCCGCCGGCCCGGCGCGAGATGACGGGATAAACATAGCGCAGGCCGGCACTGTCGCGGCGGTGATCGTCTGTGGTAAGCATGGCACATTGTATAATCCCTGAAACCTCAGTTGACCGCTTATCCAGCCTTGGCCAGCCGCCTGAATACAGGCCTTTGCGCCTTCGAGGCGATTCACCCCTTGGCTGACAGCGCGACGTGGCCGCTGCCACGCCTGGTCGGGCGCCCGGCTTTGTCGCGCCTCCTTGCAGGCATGAGCCTGCTGCGGCGTCGCTGCGCGCCGGCCATCCCGCCCCGGCGCACCATCTGCCACGTCCAACTGAGGTTTCAAGGATAATTCAATCTCGTCTCTCGAAACCCGCATTACTACGGGGTTTTCAACGCTCGATAGTCGACTGATGTAAAAAGTGATTACAGTCAAGTTAGCAGTTTGATTGCAGTCTCAACGAGTATTCGTGTTCATACAGGAATAAAAAAGGAACCGAAGGCCTCACTCTACTTGATGAAGCCGGGAGGAAACTGACCCCAAGTTCTGCCATCAAGGCTCATGCGTCTGGCAACCCATTTAGCCAAAACAACAAACCCGGCATGTAGCCGGGTTTGTCTTGATGCCATCGGCAACGGGATTACTTGGCCGCCGGCTTCTCTTCTTGCTTGGCTGGCTCGACCGGTTTTTCGCCGTGCGAGATAGCCACTGCACCGTCGTTCTGCTTGCCAATGTGCTGGTCGATTGCCGGCAACTGGTGAGCAATGCCCTTGTGGCAGTCGATACAGGTCTTGCCCTCGATGAAGGCTTGCGGATGCTGCTTTGCGGCGCGGTTGCCCTGCTCGGTGTAATCCATGTAGTCGTAGCGATGGCAGTTGCGGCACTCCTGCGAGTCGTTCGCCTTCATGCGCCTCCACTCGTTCTGGGCGAGTTGGGCGCGCTTGGCGTTGAATTTCTCGGGCGTGTCGATAGTACCGAGGACATGATGCAGCACTTCGTTGGAGGCCTGGATCTTGCGGACCATCTTTGGGCCCCACTCCTTGGGTACGTGACAATCCGGGCAGGTGGCACGCACCCCGGTGCGGTTCGTGTAATGCACCGTGTCCTGATACTCGCGGAAGACGTTTTCCTCCATCTCGTGACAGGAGATACAGAACGATTCCTTGTTGCTCGCTTCGAGAGCCCAGTTGAAGCCGCCCCAGAAAACGACACCGGCAGCAAACAGGCCAAATACGGTGACCAGCCCGATGCGCTTGACCCATGCGGGTGTGAATTTATCGAGACTCATCATTCCCCCTTCTTGGCAGCCGGCTTATAGGTATTGGCGACGAGCGGCTTGGCGTCGAACTGCGGCACGTGACACTGCATGCAGAAATAGCGGCGCGGAGAAATATTTGATCCCTTCTTGTCTTCGCGATCCAGATAGTGCGACTTGGCCACCTTCGTTGCCCCGGTTTCATCGGCCCGTTCTTTCGAGTGGCAGTCCATGCACTTGTTGAAGTTCTGCGTGATGTTGTAGCCCTTGATGCTGTGCGGGATCAGCGGCGGCTGTTTCTGAAAGTTGCGTGGAATGGTGGCCTGATCCTTTTCAGGCCGGAACATATCGACCTTGGGATTCCCCTCGATCGACTCGATGCCGATCTCATTCACTCGCAATTCCTGCGCGCTGACGCCGCCAACTCCCCCCAGGAGCATGCCGGCGGCCAGGGCCAGTGCAGTGATCAATCTCATATTCATTACCTCCGATGAGCGTTTGGAGCCGGGGCTCCATTCGCTTTTTGGCTCATTTTTCCGGTTGACCGTGGGATCAGCCGTGTTTTTGCCGGACACTTCAGGCCCGAGTAACCTTGACGGCGCACTTCTTGTAGTCCGTTTCCTTGGAAATCGGGCAGGTTGCGTCGAGCGTCAACTTGTTGACCAGACGACCGGCGTCGAAGAACGGGATGAAGACCAGGCCACGCGGCGGCTTGTTGCGGCCACGTGTTTCGACGCGGAGCTGGATTTCACCGCGCCGCGAAACCACCTTGACTTCCATGCCGCGCTGCAAGCCACGCGCCTTGGCGTCGTCCGGGTGCATGAAGATGACAGCATCCGGGAAGGCCTTGTACAGCTCGGGAACGCGGCGGGTCATCGTGCCGGTGTGCCAGTGTTCGAGGACACGGCCGGTGGACAGCCACAGGTCGAATTCCTTGTCCGGCGACTCGGCGGGCGGCTGGTAGGGCAGCGCGAAAATGACCGCCTTGCCGTCCTTGTGGCCGTAGAACCTCACGCCCTCGCCCTTCTTGACATACGGATCGTAGCCTTCGCGGAAGCGCCACAGCGTTTCCTTGCCGCCTACCACCGGCCAGCGCAGGCCGCGGGACTGGTGGTAGGTATCGAACGACGCCAGATCGTGAGCATGGCCGCGACCGAAAGCGGCATATTCCTCAAACAGCCCCTTCTGGATATAGAAGCCGAAATGCTTGGACTCGTCGTTATCGAAGCCTGCCGCGGTTTCACTCAACTTGTATTTGTTCACCACGCCGTTGGCGTAAAGCACATCGAACAGCGTTTTGCCCTTGAGCTTCGGCGCCTTGGCGACCAGTTCGGCCGGCCAGACTTCCTCGACCTTGAAGCGCTTGGCGAATTCCATGAGCTGCCAGACGTCGGAACGAGACTCACCTGGCGCCTTGACCTGCTGGTGCCAGAACTGGGTGCGCCGCTCGGCGTTGCCGTAGGCACCTTCCTTCTCGACCCACATGGAAGTCGGCAGGATGAGGTCGGCAGCCATCGCCGAGACCGTCGGATACGGGTCGGAGACGACGATGAAGTTTTCCGGCTTGCGCCAGCCCGGGTAGAGCTCTTCGTTGATGTTCGGCCCGGCCTGCATGTTGTTGTTGCACTGCTGCCAGTAGAAATTGACCTTGCCATCCTTCAGGGCGCGGGCCATGGCCACGGCGTGGAAACCGATCTTGTCGGGGATGGTGCCTTCCGGCAGGCCCCACAACTCCTCGGTGTGCTTGCGGTGCTCGGGATTGGTGACGACCATGTCGGCCGGCAGGCGATGGGCGAAGGTGCCAACCTCGCGCGCCGTACCGCAGGCGGAGGGCTGGCCGGTCAGCGAGAACGGGCTGTTGCCCGGCTCGGAAATCTTGCCGGTCAGCAGGTGGATGTTATAGACGAGGTTGTTGGCCCAGGTGCCGCGAGTATGCTGGTTGAAACCCATGGTCCAGAAAGACATGACCTTGACCTTGGGGTCGGCATAGAGTTCGGCCAGGGTGTTCAGATCCTTGACCGAGACGCCGGACAGCTTGGAAACCTTCTCGGCGGTGTATTCGGCAACGAACTTCTTGTATTCGTCGAAGGTGATCGCCTCGGATTTTCCGGTATCGCCCTTCGGCTTGCCGTCAGCGCCGGGATAACCATTGCTGGTCGCATCCTTTTCCAGGGCATGCGTCGGACGCAGGCCGTAGCCGATGTCGGTGGCGCTCTTCTTGAAATTGATGTTCTTGGACACGAAGTCCTGATTCACCTTGCCGTTCTGGATGATGTAATTGGCGACAAAATTGAGGATCGCCAGATCGGTCTGCGGCACGAAAGTCATCGGGATGTCGGCCAGCTCGTAGGAGCGGTGCTCGAAAGTCGACAACACGGCGACCTTGACCCCCTTGTTCGACAGCTTGCGGTCGGTGATGCGCGTCCACAGGATCGGGTGCATCTCGGCCATGTTCGCGCCCCACAGCACGAAGGCGTCGGCGTGCTCGATGTCGTCGTAACAGCCCATCGGCTCGTCGATGCCGAAGGTGCGCATGAAGCCGGCAACGGCCGAAGCCATGCAGTGGCGGGCATTGGGGTCGAGGTTATTGGTGCGGAAGCCGGCCTTCATGAGCTTGGCGGCGGCGTAGCCTTCCCACACCGTCCACTGGCCCGAGCCGAACATGGCCAGGCCATTTGGCCCCTTGGCCTTGAGCGTCGCCTTGGCCTTCTCTTCCATGATGTCGAAGGCCTGTTTCCAGGAGACCGGCGCGAAGTCGCCGTTCTTGTCGTACTTGCCGTCCTTCATGCGCAGCAGGGGCGTCTTCAGACGATCGGCGCCATACATGATCTTGGACAAAAAATAGCCCTTGATGCAGTTCAGGCCACGATTGACCGGTGAATCCGGGTCGCCCTGGGTGGCCACCACGCGGCCCTCCTGGACGCCGACCAGAACGCCACAGCCGGTGCCGCAGAAGCGGCAGGCTGACTTGTCCCAGCGAATCTCGTCCTTACCCTGAGCCGCGGCCGTACCGGACGCGGACAACCCTGCTGCTGACATGGCCGCCGCTGCCGCGTTGGCCTTGATGAAATCGCGTCGATTGAGCTTCACGCCTCTACCTCCTCGGTATCTACTGATTCGTCGTCGCTATATTGATAGACCATGGCCACCGATGCGACGCCGGGTACACCATGCAGGGCTACATATTTATCAGCAGCCGAGTTCGTGTCGTCATCCTCCAGAGTAACGACCACCTTACCCTCCTGACTCCGGGCATGAATTTCCACCCCGGGCATCAGGAGAAGTGCTTCGCACGCCTCATACAGGCGTTCCGGAGCGATGTACAAAATGGCGCTGGAAATATTCATCCGGCCGATCTCCTCAAGCTTTGGCAGCCCAACGCCGCCATGGCTGGCAATGATCCCGATCCGCACGGGGACTTCAATTGATGTGCATCAATTTCATACTGCCGTAAGGGCCGGAATAGTGCCAATGGAAAAACTGACTAATGCTTTTTACCTAGTGATCGAACAATCAAAGCGCAATAGCCATCACCTATCGTCAATATTTGACCAATCAATTAGCCTGATCAAACAACAGCCACTAACATGGCGTTGCTTTCAATTTTCAACACCCACCCAGGAGAAATCAATGTCGCTCATCAACACCCAGGTTCAACCGTTCAAGGCCCAGGCTTTCCACAATGGCAAGTTCGTCGAAGTCACCGAAGCCAACCTGAAGGGCCAGTGGTCCGTCGTGATCTTCATGCCGGCCGCCTTCACCTTCAATTGCCCGACCGAAATCGAAGATGCTGCCAACAACTACGCTGAATTCCAGAAGGCTGGCGCCGAAGTTTACATCGTCACCACCGACACCCATTTCTCGCACAAGGTCTGGCACGAAACCTCGCCGGCCGTCAGCAAGGCCCAGTTCCCGCTGGTCGGCGATCCGACCCATCAACTGACCCGCGCCTTTGACGTGCATATCGACGAAGCCGGCCTGGCCCTGCGTGGCACCTTCGTGATCAATCCGGACGGCGTCATCAAGACCATGGAAGTGCACGACAACGCCATCGCCCGTGACGTCGCCGAAACCCTGCGCAAGCTCAAGGCCGCCCAGTACGTCGCCAGCCACCCGAACGAAGTCTGCCCGGCCAAGTGGAAGGAAGGCGAAGCCACCCTGGCACCGTCGCTGGACCTGGTTGGCAAGATTTAACTAGCCCGTAGTTTTCAGGATCGAGGATCGAGCGGCACACACCGCTCGATCATTTGGATTTCAGCGAAATTTTCCGGTTGACCGTGGAATTTCAGTGAAATTCAGCACAGGGAGAACAACATGCTCGACAGCAACATCAAGGCCCAGCTCAAGGCCTACCTCGAAAAACTGCAACGCCCGATCGAACTCGTCGCCTCGTTCGACGACAGCGCCAAGGCCCAGGAAATGCGCGGCCTGCTGACCGACATCGCCGAACTCTCGCCCAAAGTCAGCCTGCGCGAAAACGGCACCGCCGCCTTGCGCCCGTCCTTCGCCATCGGCCTGCCCGGCGAAGCGCCGCGCATCACCTTCGCCGGCATCCCGATGGGCCACGAATTCACCTCGCTCGTGCTGGCCCTGCTGCAGACCGGCGGCCATCCGCCCAAGGTCGATGCCGCCGTGATCGAGCAGGTCAAGGCCCTGCCCGGCACCTTCAATTTCGAAACCTTCATCTCGCTGTCCTGCCACAACTGCCCCGATGTCGTGCAGGCGCTCAACCTGATGGCCGTCCTCAATCCCGGCGTAACGAGCACGATGATCGACGGCGCCATGTTCCAGGACGTAGTTAACGACCGCCAGATCATGGCCGTGCCGACCACTTACCTGAACGGTGAAGAATTCGCTGCCGGCCGGATGCTCATCGAGGAAATCCTTGCCAAGGTTGACACCAGCGCCGCCGCCCGCGCCGCCGAGGCACTCGGCCAGAAGGAAGCCTTCGACGTTCTCGTCGTCGGCGGCGGGCCAGCCGGCGCTGCGGCGGCGGTTTATGCCGCCCGCAAGGGCATCCGCACCGGCCTGCTGGCCGAGCGTTTCGGCGGCCAGGTCATGGATACCCTGGGCATCGAAAACTTCATCTCGGTCAGCCATACCGAAGGACCGAAGCTCGTCGCCGCCCTGGAACAGCACGTCAAGGATTACGAAGTCGACATCATGACCCTGCAACGCGCCGCCAAACTGGTGCCAGCCAGCGAAGCCGGTGGCCTGGTTGAAATCCAGCTCGAAAACGGCGCCTCGCTCAAGTCAAAATCCGTCATCCTCGCCACCGGCGCCCGCTGGCGCGAAATGAGCGTGCCCGGCGAGCAGGAATACAAGGCCAAAGGCGTCTGCTTCTGCCCGCACTGCGACGGCCCGTTGTTCAAAGGCAAGCGCGTCGCCGTCATCGGTGGCGGCAACTCCGGCGTCGAAGCCGCCATCGATCTGGCCGGCATCGTCGCCCACGTCACCCTGCTCGAATTCGCCGATACCCTGCGCGCCGACGCCGTCCTGCAGAAGAAGCTGTACAGCCTGCCCAACGTCACCGTCATCAAATCGGCACAAACCACCGAAGTCACCGGCGACGGCCAGAAAGTCAATGGCATCACCTACAAGGACCGCGCAACGGAAGAAATCAGGCATGTCGAACTTGAAGGCATCTTCGTCCAGATCGGCCTGCTACCCAACACCGACTGGCTCAAAGGCACGCTCAACCTGAGCCGCTTCGGCGAAATCGAAATCGACGCCAAGGGCCAGACCAACCTGCCCGGCGTCTTCGCCGCCGGCGACTGCACGACCGTGCCCTACAAGCAGATCATCATCGCCATGGGTGCCGGCGCCACCGCCTCGCTCAGCGCCTTCGATCACCTGATCCGTAGTTCGGCGCCGGCCTGATCGATTCGGTCAGCCCGCTTTACCCGGAAATCACGCACCGACACGGTGCGTGATTTCCTTTTGTCTCGTCGACAACCCGACAAACGTCTGCGATGCCCCAAACCCGTTAAACCAGCACGCGCGGATTGGCCGCCCCACCCGAAAGACTGGCATAGCGCGACGGCAAGTCACCCGGCAGGCAATAGCCGAACAAAAGCTCCTCGGCATCCAGCAACGAAGCCCCCGTCGACAGCACGTACTCCGAAATGCCGGCAAATGCAGCCAAACGTATCCAGAACATGGCCTCTTCGGTCAAACCTGGATTGACATTGATTGAGTTCGGGAAATCATGCATGACGCACCTCGCTTTCCAAAAAAACAACATCACGAAGTAGCTCAAGCAATATTCGACCCAGATCCAAGGTCTGAAAAGGAAATAGCCAGCAGACCAATCGGCGGGTCCTCTGCTTATTCGCTTCAAGCCGGGTTTCCACACAAAAACCGACGTGCATCAAATTAATACTCATTCTCATTTGCTATACTATCAGGCATTGCTTATCTAACTCAGGCAAGCCAGCCGTCGCAAGCCAGCCTTACTCCTTGGAGCTTTTTTGACATGGACTTGCCTCGCCTCAATCCTTTGGCGTTTGCCCTGTTGGTCGCTTTTTCCCCAGTAAACGCTCAAGAAACCTCCCTTTCCCCGGTCAATGTCACGGCCAAGGGCTATGCCGCCACCGATCTGGAAACGCCCATCTCGACCACCACGCTTGAGCGCGAGGAAATCACCCGGCGCGGCGGGCAAAATCTGGGTGGCGCCCTGCGCGGCGAACCGGGTATTGCCGTTTCCAACGACAGCGCGCAGGGCCAGAACCCCGTGATACGTGGCCTCGGCAAGGACAGCGTGGTCTTGCTGGTCGATGGCGTGCGCTTCAACTCGGCGCAGCCGGCCGGTGCCATCGCATCGTTCATGTCGCTGGGCATGGCCGAGCGCGTCGAGGTGGTCAAGGGCGCCTCGTCGGTACTCTACGGGACGGGAGCGCTGGGCGGGGCAATCAACGTGTTGCTGCCACAGGCCCGTTTCGTTCCCGGCATTGGTGTCGAGGCAGCCGCCTCCTTTGATTCGGCCAGCCAGGGCCTGCGCGGCACGGCCGTGATGAACGCCAGCAGCGGCGACCACGCCCTGATGCTTGGCGCCTCGCTGGCCCGTATCGACGATTACAAGTCGCCGGAAGGCACGGTCAAGCGTACCGGCTACGACTCCGACAGCTTCATCGGCCAGTATCGCTTCCGCATCGATGCCCAGCAGCAATTGCGCGTTTCGGCCCAACTGCACCGGGACGAGGATGTCTGGTATCCCGGCTCGACTCGCCCGCACCCGACCAACCCGGCCACGCGCAGCACGACGGTGCGCTCGCCGGAACAGGAACGCCGTCTCTACGAAGTGGGTTACAGCCGCAAGGGCAGCGGCGACACCCCGCTCAATCTCGACGTGCGGGTCTATCGCCAGGAAATGGAGCGGCAAATCTACGCCTACGCCAACTGGCTGAACCGCGACATCATTACCAACAACGTCACTTTCCAGACCGACGGCTTCGACGCCAAGGCCGACTGGCTGGTCCACCCGCAGCATCTGGTCTCGTTCGGTGTCAATGCCTGGGAAATGACCGGCAATCCGGACCGCATGATGGCGGCGGCGCCGACCTTCACCACCTTCGCCGCCAACAACCCGTTCCAGAACGCCAGCATCAAGGCCCTGGGATTCTACGTTCAGGACGACATGCGCTTCGGCAAGCTCAACCTGCTGGCCGGCCTGCGTCATGACACGGTCAAAAGCAGCGCCGACAGCATGAACAACGGCGCACGGACCAGCGGCCTCGACGGCAAGGACAGCGCCATCTCCAGCAGCCTCGGCGCGATCTACGAGGTGACCCCGTTGCTGCGCCCCTATGCCAACTACGCCCGTGCCTTCCGCGCCCCCGGCATGCGCGAACGCTACGAATCCGGCCTGCGTGGCGACGGCTACCACTATGCCGGCAGCCCGGAAGTCGAGGCCGAAAAGGCCGACCAGTTCGAAATTGGCATCAAAGGGGCGAATGCCGTCTTTAACTACGGGGTTTCGGCCTACTACAACCAGATCGACAATTTCATCACCGGCCAGATCCTGACCGGCACCAGCGCGACTACCGCCTGCGGCGCACCCAATGCCGCCAACTGCAAAAAAACCGTCAACCTTGGCGGCGCAACGATCAAGGGCATCGAGGCCAAGGCCCGCTGGCAGTTTGTCAATGGCCAATGGCTGACGGCCGGCTACTCGATGCTGCGCGGCACGAACAACGACCTCGATGAGCCACTATTCCAGATGCCAGCCGACGAGATGTCGCTAGGCTGGCTGGGCAATGTCATGCCCGGCGTCAAGGGCGACTTTACCTTGCGCCTGGTTGACCGCCAGGACCGCGTCGCGACGCAATTCACCAAGGGCGCCGAAAACGCCACGGCCGGTTTCGTCACCGCCGACCTCGGCGCCACCTGGGCCTTTGCCAAGGGCCAGAGCCTGCGTTTTGCCGTCAGGAACCTGGCCGACAAGACTTACCACGAACACCTGACCGAAGGCGTTTCCGGCTGGGAAATCAAGTCGCCCGGCCGTTCGTTCCAGCTCGCCTGGCGTGGCAGTTTCTAACCTGGAGAGCCTGAACCTGTGATCCTGTCCCTGTTCCGTTTCCTTTCCCTGCTCGCACTGGGCTGGCTGTCGCTGCTGACGCCGGCCCGGGCCGACAAACTTCCCAAGCTGATCCTGGCCGGCCCGCCCGCTGCTGTATCGACGCCGCTGATCCACATGATGGAAACCGGGGCACTCAAGGATGTCGCCGACAGCGTCGAGTTCGTCGTCTGGAAGGATCCGGATCAACTACGGGTGCTGGCTCTGGGCGGCAAGGCGGATTTCGTCGCCATGCCGAGCAATGTCGCGGCCAACCTCTACAACCGGGGCGTCGGGCTGAAGTTGCTCAATGTCTCGACCTGGGGCGTGCTGTGGCTGGTGTCGCGCGATGCCAAGGCCAGGACGCTGGCCGATTTTCGCGGCAAGGAAATCGCCATGCCCTTCCGGGCCGACATGCCGGACATCGTCTTCGGGCTCATCGCCGAAAAGCAGGGGCTGGACCCGAAAAAGGACTTCAAGCTGCGCTACGTCGCTTCGCCGCTCGACGCCATGCAGTTGCTGATCACCCGGCGCGTCGACCACGCCCTGCTCGCCGAACCCGCCGTATCGATGGCCTTGCGCAAGACCCAGTCCTTCCCGGTCAGCCTCATCGCGCCGGAACTCCACCGCAGCGTCGACCTGCAACAGGAATGGGGCCGCCTTTACGGGCGGGAGGCACGCATTCCGCAGGCCGGCATTACGGTCATCGGCAAGGCCATGGCGGATGAAGCCCTGCAGGCCAAGGTGATGGCCGCCTACGAAACGTCCCTGAACTGGTGCCAGAAGAACGCGTTGCAATGCGGCGAGCTGGTCGCCAAGCGCATCGACCTGCTGACACCGCAGGCGGTGGCCGATTCGCTGGCCGTCAGCCAGATGCGGGCGGTCAGTGGCCAGGCCGCGCGGGGCGAACTGGAATTCTTTTTCAACCAGCTTGCGGGCAAAAACTCGGCACTGATCGGCGGCAAGCTGCCCGACGAGCGCTTCTACGGCAATCCGGTCCGGCCTTGAAAGCCCCGGCATTTTCCGAGCTGGCGCGCCGCAATCGCGCCCTGGACTGGCTGGCCGCTACCGGCAACTACCTGTGGAGCGGCTGGGGGTCACTGGCCAGCCTGTTCATTTTCCTGGCTATTTGGGAGTTGACCGCACAAAGCCTCGGCTCGCTGATCCTGCCGACGCCGCGTGAAGCCTTCGCCACCCTCGGCCAGCTATTGCAGGACGGCTCGGCCCGCGACGACATCCTGATCACCGCCCGCCGCGCCCTGCTCGGCTTCGGTTTGGCCCTGATTCTAGGCAGCCTGCTCGGACTGCTCGCCGGCATCTCGATGACCGCCTCGATGATGGCGCGCCCGCTCGTCACCCTGCTCGTCGGCATGCCGCCGATCGCCTGGCTGATCCTCGCCCTGCTCTGGTTCGGTGCCGGCGACGGCACACCGGTGTTTACGGTGTTCATCGCCTGCTTCCCGATCATTTTCGTCGGCGCCATGCAGGGCACCCGGACGCTGGACGGCCAGTTGAAGGAAGTCGCCCGCATGTTCCAGCTGCCGCTGTCGATGAAATTCACCGACGTCTACCTGCCGCACATCGTCTCCTACCTGTTCCCGGCCTGGATCACGGCGCTCGGCACCTCGTGGAAGGTCGTCGTGATGGCCGAACTGCTGTCCACCACCGACGGCATCGGCGCCGCCCTGGCCGTGACGCGCAGCCACCTCGACACCGCCGCCTCAATGGCCTGGATCGTTGCGCTGGTCGGCAGCCTTCTGGCCGTCGAATACCTGTTGCTCGAACCGATCAAGCGCCGGGTCGAATCCTGGCGGGAGTTTGCCTCATCAAATCCCTGAGCATTTCACGGCTGGCCCATCGCTTCGGCTACCAGCGCGTCCTTGAAGACATCGACCTGACCGTCGCGGCCGGTGAAGCGGTGGCGCTGGTCGGCCCCTCCGGTTGCGGCAAGACGACGCTGCTCAACCTGGCGGCCGACCTGCTCGACCCGTGGGAGGGTTGCATCGATTGCCGCTTCGAGCGACCGGCCATGATGTTCCAGCAACCGCGCCTGCTGCCCTGGAAGCGCACCCGCGACAACATCGCCCTCGGCCTCAAGGCCGCCGGCCAGCCGCGCGCCACCCGCCATGCCGCGGCTGAGACGCTGGCGCTGAAGATGGGCCTGACCGCCGACGATCTCGACAAATACCCGAGCGCCCTGTCCGGCGGCATGCAGAGCCGCGCCGCGCTGGCCCGCGCCTTCGCCGTGCAGCCCGACCTGCTGCTGCTCGACGAAGCCTTCTCGGCCCTCGACATCGGCCTGAAAAGCGAGCTGTACCAGTTGCTCGCCAGCGAGCGCGTGGCGAGCGGCTGTGCGGTCTTGATGATCACCCACGACCTGATGGAAGCCATCCGCCTGGCCGACCGCATTCTGGTCATGGCCGGCAGCCCCGGGCGCATCGTCGCCGAGCGCGCCATCCGGACGCCGGTTGCCGAGCGCGACGAGGACTGGGTCTTCGCCCGCACCGCCGAGTTCATCCGCTGGCCGGACATCCGCGCCGCCTTTGCCTTGCCGGAGCGCGCATGAATTTCATTTTTGGCCGTTTTTTCCGGTTGACCGTGGGAGTCTGGATCTGCCCCTTCCGGCCCTTCTTCCTGCTCACCGCCGCCCACGGCGCGCTCGCCATCGCCTGGTGGGTCGGCCTGCTGGCCGGTGTGCTGCCGCTGCCCGAGGTCGCCGGCGGCCCGGTCGTCTGGCACGCCCATGAACTGCTCTTCGGTTTCGCAACGGCCTCGATCGCCGGTTTCCTGCTCACGGCCGTGCCGGAATTCACCGGCACCCCGTCGATTCCACGCCGTCGCCTGCAACTGCTGGTGGCCATCTGGCTGGCCGGGCGCATTGCCTTCGCGCTGTCCGGCACGCTCGGCGTGCTCCCTGCTGCCGCCTTCGATCTCGGCCTGCTGGCGCTACTGCTGGCCGCCGTGGCAAAACCACTGTGGCAACAACCAAGCCGGCGCCACCTCGCCTTCTTCCACACCCTGCTCGCCCTCGGCGTCGTCCATGCCGGCTTTTACGTCACCCTGCACAGCGGCGGCGACGCGATGGCCTGGCTGCGCCTGACCATCGGGTTATTGATGATCCTCATCGTCGTCGCCCTGTCGCGCATCTCGATGCGCCTGGTCAACGATGTGCTCGAAACCCAGGGCGGCTTCGCGGCCCCCTACCTGGCCCGGCCGCCACGGCGCAATCTGGCCATCGTCGCCATTGCCGCCTACAGCCTCGGCGCATTCCTGCTCCCCGGCAACGCCGTCACCGGCTGGCTCGCCCTGGCCGCTGCCGCCGCCGTTTTCAACCTGCTTAACGACTGGCACGTCGGCCGGGCGCTGGGCCAGCGCTGGGTGCTCATTCCCTACCTCGTCTATTGGTGCATGGCGCTCGGCTACGCCACCATCGGCTGGGGCCTGCTCACCGACAGCCCGCTGACCAGCGCCGGCGAACACCTGCTGCTGGTCGGCGCCCTCGGCCTGTCGGTGCTGATCGTCATGGCCGTGGCCGGCCGCATGCACAGCGGCTGGGGCCTCGATCACCGGCGCTGGCTGCCGCTCACCGCCGGCCTGCTGCTGGCCGCGGCCCTGCTCCGTGGCGCAGCCGGCTGGCCGCTATTGGCCGGTCTTTTCGCCCCCCTGCTGCATACGGCCGCCCTGCTCTGGGTTCTGGCCTGGGGCGTCTATCTCCTCTTCTCCTGGCAAACTCTTGCCGGGCCACGGCCGGACGGCGGGCAAGGCTGCGACGAGCCGGTCAAGCCACAGGCCGATGCATGACAGTCCCGGACCTGACGGAATTGCCTGACATCGAACGGCGAGCGTATCCGTAGTGCAACGAAGTTCGATACGCCTTGCCAATCGAATTACGAATCGTTATCATTATGTTTTACCAGGTTGCACAGGGAGCAACTTGTAAACAGTTAACGCCAGCCACCTAGCTTTGCAAGGCAGCCAGCCAATTGATTCATTCACTTGCTGGAGGTCTTGCATGCACAGCCCTTTCACCCGCACGAAGATGCGGGTCATTCCATTTGTTTTGCTGTCGGCTTTCGCCGCACCCGCCGCTATCGCCGAAGCCGAGTTGCGCGACACCGTCGTTACCGCCAACCGCCACGAAACGGCCATCGACCAACTCAGCGCGACGGTAACCAGCATTAACCGGCGCGATATCGATCGTCGCCTGCCGGTCGACGACGCCGATCTTTTCCGTGATGAGCCGGATATCACGATGGCGCGCGACATGCGCCGCCACGGGGCGACGCGGGTCAATATCCGCGGCATCGAGGACAACCGTGTCGTGCAGATGGTCGACGGGGTTCGCCTGCCGGATTATTTCAATGGCGGCGGCCCGACCAATTACACGATGAATGCCCCCTCGGGCCCGATGACCGACTTCCTGCGTCAGGTGGAAATCGTTCGCGGCCCGGCCTCCAGCCTTTACGGCTCCGATGCCATCGGCGGTGTCGTCGGCTACCTGACGCTCAATCCCGAGGATATCGCCCGGGGCGATGCAAAACAGGGGGCACGTCTGCGCGGCAGCTATTTCGGGGCCAGCCAGGCATTCTCCGGCAGCGTCATCGGCGCCCTGCGCAGCGAGAAACTGGACGTTCTCCTCGGCTATGCCCAAATCAATGGCGAAGAGACAAAAAACCAGGGCAGCGACAGCACCTACGGCCCGCTACGCAGCAAAGCCAATCCTGCAACAACCGAGGATCGCGGCGCACTGGCCAAGTTCATTTTCCGGCCGGCCACCGGGCACAAGCTGACCGCCAGCTTCGAGGGACGCGAGCAGGAGGCCGCAACCACCATCATGCGCGTGCCAGCCTCACTGTCGCGGGTGACTTCGATGGATGGCGATGATGAAACAAAGCGCTACCGCTACGGTCTGGAATACGAGCACAAGAATGGATGGTTCTACAACCGCCTGGTCAGCCGCGTCTATCACCAGGAGTCGGAAAGCCACAACGCCAACCATCAGATCCGCAGCAATGCGCGTTACTCCGCCGCCTCCGGATGCTCGGCTTCCAGCACGGCAGCGCCGACCGCGACCTGCGACATCAATCAGCACTTCTTCTTCGAGCAGCAGACGAGCGGGCTTGGCCTGCAGTTTGAATCGCTCTTCCAGCTTGGCGGTGCAGCCAATCTGCTGACCTACGGCGTGGACGTCATGCGCCAGCGTGTCGAGACCAAACGGGACGGCCGCGTGCTCAACGTCAACACCGGCGTCGTGACTTACGGTCTGGCTGGCGAAACTTACCCGCTGCGCGATTTCGCCAATGGCGTGACCGACACCCTGGGCCTGTACGTCCAGAATGAAATTTCCATGCTGAACAATCGCCTGTCCCTGACGCCCGGCATGCGCTACGACTACACCCGCCTGACACCGGAGGTCGATGCCCTCGCCCAGCAGGTGTTGAGCATCATCAATCGCCAGACCGCCGAAAAGGAATTCGGCCACCTGTCGCCCAAGATCGGCGGCCAGTGGAAGTTCAACGAGGCGCTGTCGCTGTACGGACAAGTGGCTTCCGGCTTCCGGGCACCGAACTACAACGAGGTCAACGGCGCTTTCCGCAATGCCGCGCAGCTTTATGCCAGCACGCCGAACCCGGACCTCAAGGCGGAAACCAGCCTGGGCGTCGAGGTCGGCTTGCGCGCCCGGATGGGTAGCGCCCGCGGCCAGGTGACCGTCTTTGACAACCACTACAAGAACTTCATCGAGAACGTTCGCCTGTCGTGCCCGAGCGATCCCAACTGCGTCTCGGTCGGCGGCACTCCGTACACCACCTATATGTACAGGAATCTGGCCAACGTCCGGATTTACGGCGCCGAGCTTCGCGCCAACTGGAATTTCGCCCGCAACTGGCGGGTTGATGGCGCCATTGCCTACGCCCACGGCGAGAACAGCGATACCGGCGTGGCGATCAACAGCATCGAGCCCTTGCGCGCCTCCTTCGGACTGGCCTACGACGTCGGCCAGTGGGGCGGCGAATGGCGCCTGCGCCTGGCCAGCGGCAAGGATCGGGTCGATGACAGCGGCGGCACCTGGTTCCGCACGCCGGGCTACGGGGTCTCCGACCTGGCCGGCTGGATCAAGCCGACAGCCAATACCCGTGTCGTGCTTGCGGTCAACAACGTCTTCGACCAGAAATACTGGCGGTGGTCCGACATCCGCACGGCGGAAGGAAACAATCCGACGGCGGTCGATTTCTACACTCAGCCCGGCCGCAATCTGCGTCTCTCGTTCCAGGCCGATTTCTGATCCCGCGTTGGCGTCGGCCGCTTTTCGAAGAAGCGGCCGACGCTTTTTTTCAGGAAATGAACATGCCTGCCCAACTTCCCGACGCCAGTGCCCTGATTGCTTCGCTGCTCAATCGAATGACCCGCTTCTCCTGCCTGGGGTGTCCGCAGCAGGCAGCATTGATTCGCAAGGAACTGGCGCTGCTGCAAGCCTACCCGGACGACCAACTGGCACCGTTGATCAAACAGATCGGCCGGCAACTGGAAGACCAGTGGTCGCAACTGCACATGGCCATCTCCGACGACCCTTACCCGGCCGCCGAGACACGTGCCCTGCATTGACCGTCTGCACCAGCCAGCCGGATTTCCGCCAGCCATGAACTTCGCCTCACTTCCGCAGAACGGACTCTCGCCCGCATGAAACTCCTTCGCTTCGCCTGCCTGCTCGCTGCCCTCTGCCTGGGGCAAGGCGCCATCGCCGAGAATATCCTGATCGTCGCCACCTCGCCGGTGCCGCCCGGCAAGTTCAAGACCGTTTCCGAAATTGGCCAAAAATTCGGGTTGACCGTGGAAGCCAGATTCGCCGAGCACATTCCGGCCGAGCAAGCGGCAAAACTGCTGGAAAACCGCAATTTCATCATCTTCGACGCCGCCCGCAGCCACATGCAGGATGCCGTCAAGGGCAAGCTAGGCAAAGGGCTCGACGGCCTGAAGACGCCGCACCTGTGGATGAAGGACAGCGGCCCGGCCGCCGGCGGGCTACCCAAGGAAGTGGCCGCCACGCTGCACGCCTATTACACCAACGGCGGGCGGGCCAACTACGAGGGCTTCTTCGCCACCCTGGCCGCCCAGTTGCGCGGCCAGCCGCTGCCCAAGGTGGCGCCACCCTTCGTCTTCCCCGATGAAGCGATCTATCACCCGAAAGCGCCGAACCGCGTCTTCGCCACACCGGCCGAATACTTCAAATGGCGCGGCATCGAGCTCGCCAAACGGCCGCCGACCATCGCCATCGCGCTGCACCAGATCTACCTCGGGGCCGAGCAGACCACCTTCATCGACGACCTGTTCGCCCGCATCGAAGCCGGCGGCGCCATCGCCCTGCCCTACTACGCCGGCGTCCTTGGCCCGCACAAGAAAATGCTGACCGTTGATGGCAAACCCATCGCCGACGCCGTGATCAACACCCAGATCGTCCTCGACCCCGAAGGCCGGCGCAAGGAGCTGGCCGAACTCGGCATCCCGGTCATCCAGGCTCTGGCTTACCGCAAGGGCGACGAAGCCGCCTGGCGCGCCGACCCGCAGGGTGTGCCGCTGATCGACGTGCCCTTCTACCTGGCGCAGGGCGAATACGCCGGCATCGTCGATGCCATCGTCGCCAATACCAGCGACAAGGCGAGCGGCGAAGTCGTCGTCATCCCCGAGCAGACCGCCGCCGTCGCCAACAAGGCGCTTAATCTGGTCCGCCTGCAACGACTGCCGAATGCCGACAAAAAGGTGGCGATGCTTTTCTGGAACTATCCGCCGGGCGAAAAGAACATGTCCGCCTCGTTCATGAACCTGCCACGCAGCTTCGAAACCACGCTAAAAGCCCTGAAGGAAGCCGGCTACGACACCCACGGTGAAACCGAAATTTCGCTGGTCACCAGCCTGCAGCGCCTGCTTGCGCCGTTCTACCGCGACGGCCAGCTCGCAGGCCTGTTGCGCGACGGCCTGGCCGAGCGCCTGCCGGTCGCCACCTACCGCACCTGGCTGAAAAAGCAGCCGCCAGCCATCCAGGACGAACTGCGCGAACGCTGGGGCGACCCGGAGAAGTCGGGCATGGTTATCGTCGACCGCGGCGAAGCGGTCTTCGTGATGCCCCGCCTGGCCGTCGGCAAGGTCATTTTCAGCCCGCAAGCCCCACGCGGCGAGCGCTGGGAAGACAAGGAAAAAGCGCTCTATCACTCGACCAAGGCCGCCCCCTCGCACTTTTACCTCGCCCACTACCTGTGGCTGCGCGAGCACTTCAAGGCAGACGCCCTCGTCCACTACGGTACGCACGGCTCGCAGGAGTGGCTGCCCGGCAAGGAACGTGGCCTGGCCGTCACTGATTACCCGCTGCTCGCCGTCGGCGACCTGCCGGTGGTCTATCCCTACATCGTCGACAACATCGGCGAAGCGCTGCAGGCCAAGCGACGCGGCCGGGCAGTCATCGTCACCCACCAGACGCCACCCTTCGCGCCAGCCGGGCTGCACGAGTCGCTGACCGTCATCCACGACCTGCTGCACCAGTGGCTGGCCCAGGACGATGGTGCGGTCAAGGACAAGCTGGCGGTCGACCTGAAAAAACGGGTCAAAAAAGAACATATCGACCGCGATATGGGCTGGACGGAAGCGCGTATCGACCGGGAATTCCGCCCCTTCATCGACGCACTGCACAATCACCTGCACGAGCTGGCGCTGATGGCCCAGCCGCTCGGCCTGCACACCTTCGGCACGCCGCCGCTGGAAAAGCACCGGCTGGGCACCGTGCTGCTGATGCTCGGCCAGAGCTTCCACGAAGCTGCCGCCCGCATCATGGGCGTCAAGGAGGACGATCTCGACGAGCTTTTCGTCGGCGACTACACCAAGCTGACCAATACGCCACCCTTCCGCATGCTCAGCGAAGCGCTGGCCGGCAAAACACCTTTACCAGCCGACAAGGCGCTGGCCGAAAAACTGGAACAAGGCCGCCGCTGGTACGCCGACCTCGGCGCCCAGGGCGAAATCGCCGGGCTGCTCTCGGCCCTGGCCGGCCAGCACCGCCCGACCTCCTACGGCGGCGACCCGATCAAGAACCCGGACGCCCTGCCGACCGGCCGCAACCTCTACGGCTTCGACCCCTCGCGGGTGCCGACCCAGCAGGCCTGGGCAGCCGGCAAGGACGCCGCCGACGCGCTGATCGCGGCGCAAACGGCCAAGGCCGGCCGGCCGCCGAAGAAGCTCGCCTTCTCGCTGTGGTCGGTCGAAACCATGCGCCACCAGGGCATCCTCGAAGCGCAGGCGCTGTGGACCATGGGCGTCGAACCGGTGTGGGACGCCGGTGGGCGCGTTATCGACGTCAAACTGGTGCCGCGCGAGCAGTTGAAGCGGCCGCGCGTCGATGTCGTGCTCTCCGCCACCGGCCTCTACCGCGACCATTTTCCCAACGCCATGAAGCAACTGGCCAAGGCCGTACAACTCGCCGCCCGCGCCAACGAGGCCGACAACCCGCTGTACGCCAACAGCCGCGCCATCGCCGAACGCCTGGTCGCCCAGGGCATCCCGGAAAAGGCAGCACAGAAGGCCGCCGAGACACGCATCTTTTCGTCCGAATCCGGCCGCTACGGCACCGGGCTGGACGACGCCGCGCTGGCCACCGATACCTGGAAGAGCAAGGGCGAGGCCGACAAGAAACTGGCCAAGCTCTACCTGTCCAAGATGCAGTTCGCCTACGGCGCCGACGAGGCCGACTGGGGCGCGCAAGGCATCGCCGGGGCCGAGGGCAAGGCCGCCCGCCTCAACCTCTACGCCGTGCACCTGAAAGGCACCGAGGGCGCCGTGCTGGCCCGCACCTCCAACCTCTACGGCATGCTGACCACCGACGACCCCTTCCAGTACCTGGGTGGCATCGGCGCCGCGGTCCGGGCGCTCGACGGCAAGGCGCCCGAGCTCTACATCTCCAACCTGCGCAACAGCGGCGCCGACGGCAAGGGCGGGCGTATCGAAGGCGCCGCCCAGTTCCTGGCCAAGGAACTGGCCACCCGCAACTTCCACCCCGGCTACATCCAGGGCCTGATGGCCGAAGGCTACGCCGGCACCTTGCAGGTGCTCGACGGCATCAACAACTTCACCGGGTGGACCACCGTCTCGCGCGAAATCGTGCGCGACGACCAGTGGCAGGAGTTCGTCGATGTCTATGTCCGCGACAAGCACAAGCTCGGCCTCAAGGACTGGTTCGAGAAGAACAACCCGCACGCGCTGGCCCAGAGCATCGAGAAAATGCTCGAAATGGCCCGCCACGGCTACTGGCAGGCCGATGCGAAAACGGTGGCCGAACTGAAGCAGCGCTACCGCGAGCTGGCCAAACGCCATGACGTAAAGAGCGATAACGCCGCCTTCGAGAAATTTGCTGCGGCCGGCTTCGGCCTGGCTGCACCGCTGCCCGCGCCGGCGCCTTCCCCAACCCGGCCGCAAACGGCTGCCGACCTGGTAGCACCGCCCCCGCCGGCCCCGCCACCGATCCAGGGCATGGTGCTGGAGAAGGTAGACAAGCGGATACCGCCGCAACCGCCGCTTGCCCTGGCCGGCGGCGCCCTGCTGCTGCTCGCCACGACGGGCGGCGCACTGAGCGTGGTTCGTCGCCAGCGGAAGGCCGCATGAGCGCCAGCCTGAAACCGCTGGCAGCCCTCCTGGTCGCGCTGTTCGCCGGCAACGCATTGGCTGACCAAGCGACAACACTCAAGGCAATAACCGTGACCGCCACGGCCGACGGCGAGAGCGAACGGCAGGCTGCCGTCACCCAGAAAACAGTGCTCGACCGCGCCGAAATCGAGGCCCTGGGCGGCCTGACCGTCGGCGAAGTAATCCGCAAACTGCCCGGCATCGAGGCCGGCGCCCACAGCGGCGACGGTGGCCCCTCGGCCAACGCCCGCGGCATGGGGCGCGACGCCGTACAGTTTCTGGTCGATGGCGAACGCCCTTCGGCCAATGCCCGCTATGCCTTGACCACGGTCGGCCGCCTGCCTTCCGGCGAACTGGAACGCGTCGAAATCCTGCGCGGCGCCTCGGCCGAACATGGCGGCAGTGCGCCGGTCACGGTCAACCTGATCATGAAGAAGGCCCGGCCGCAAAATTCGACCGCCCTGAAGGCGGCCGTCGGCCTGCGCGGCGACGAGCCGAACGGCCAATTCACGCTGAGCCAGGGCGGTGGCGACCGTGGCTTTTCGTGGATCGTGCCGCTCACCATCAACCACCACGCCATGCCGCTGGAGAAGGCCACGACCCGCCAGCAAAGCAGCAGCGGGACGCGCACCCTGTGGCAGGAGGAGCGTGAAGCTAGCCCCTACCGGCTCGACGAATTCATCGTCTCGCCGCGCCTGACCTGGCGCGATGGTGAGGGCAGCCTGTCGCTGTGGCCCAGCCTCTATCACAACCGGGGTGAACGGCGCAGCGAGTTCAGCCGCGACGCCTACGCCGACCCGGCGGCCGGCACCGGCCTGGCCGCCGACGGTAGCCGCCGCGAACGCGAGGAAAGTCAACTGACCATCGCCCGTCTGCGCGCCGAAGGTGAGCGCAAGACCGGACTCGGCAAGCTGTCCGGCCGGATTGCCGTGATGGGCACCCGGCGCGAGCAGGACACCGACCGGACCCGGATCGACGCCGTCGGCAACAGCACGAGTGGCCGCGAGGAAATCCGCCGCGACGAGCGCGAACTGTCGTCCGCCATCCGCCTCGACCGCAGCCTCGGCGACGGCCTGCTCTCGGCCGGTATCGAGCAGAGCTGGCACCGCCGCGAGGAAAGCCAGCGGACCACCGGCAGCAGCATTTATGCCGGCGACTTCGACGCCAGCGCCAAACAATGGACGGCCTGGCTGCAGCACGAATGGCAAGTCGCCAAGGCCTTGATGCTGACCGGCGGCCTGCGTGGCGAGCATGTCGCGCTCGAAGCCGATGGTCGCCAGCGCACCGCCAGCCAGTTGGCGCCGTCGCTGGCCGGGCGCTTCGAATTTGCCCCCGACCTGATCCTGCGCTCCTCGATTGGTGCGGGCCTGAAGGCCCCGAAACTGGAAGAAATTTCCGCCCTGACCATGCGTGGCGCCGGCTTCAACAGCCCGCTCGAAGCCGACCGCGGCGGCAACCCGAACCTGCAGGCCGAGCGCAACATCAACTGGGAACTGGCACTCGACAAGCACCTGCCCAAGGAAGCCGGCATCGTCGGCGCCAATGTTTACGTGCGGCGCACCGAGGACTTCATTGAACGGCGTTCAGCACTCGAAGGCAGCCGCTGGGTGGATCGCCCCTACAACGAAGGCACGGCCCGTCATTGGGGCGTGGAGTTCGACGCCAAGCTCAAGGGCGACGCCTTCGGCTGGAAAGGTGCCTCCATCCGCAGCCACCTGACCCTGCCCAAGGCCCGCGTCGAGGACGAACGCCTTGGCCTGACCCGCGACGCCCGCGACCTGCCGCGCTACCAGTGGAGCCTCGGCGTCGACCAGGCGCTGGCCGCCTGGCAGGCCAGCACCGGCTTCCAGTTCAATCTGTACGGCGCCACGAAAACCGACATCCCGGGCGAACTGGCTACCCGCCAGAAAGCGCGCACCCTGCTCGACCTCTACGTCGCCCGCCGCCTGACCCCGCAGCTCAACCTGCGCCTGGAAGCCCAGAACGTACTCGGCACCGACACCCGCCGCCTGGCCGGCGCGCGCTCGGGCAACGACAACTGGTCGCTGGCAACGAGTGAGCGCGGCCAGCGTAGCGTGATGCTGTCGCTGGAGGGCAAATGGTGAATTCCGTTTTCATCGAGGGGGAGCTCATGGCATCGACACGACATCCGCATCAACCGGACAGGGAAAGCAAAGAACGACTGGTGCTTTATCTCCTGTCGGCAGGCGCCCTGCTCCTGACGATCACCACCGTTGCCCTCGGCATCCCCGACCTGATCGAACTGATCCACCTTCTCACCTCCCCACCGCATGGGCCGGCACGACCGTAAGCCGCCCCTGACCGCCACCCCAACCGAATTGTTTCCCTGGAGTATTCATGCCCAACCTGATCGAACTGTCGATGTACCAGATCTCGCAGCTCTTCCTGATCCCGACGCTGCTGCTGATCGCTGCCCTCTTTCTCTACGCCTTCTGGGTGCTCGGCGAGTTTTGCCTGCTCGCCTACTACCGCCGGCGCGGCCAGGGGCGGCCGCTGGTTTCCATTTTTAGGCAAAATTTCCGGTTGACCGTGGATGACCTCGACGTCATCGCCCACAAGCTGCTCGAAGCCCCGCGCATCGCGAGCCGCGTAACGCCGATGCTCGGCCTGGTCGCCACCATGATCCCCATGGGCCCGGCGCTCAAATCGCTCTCCGACGGCAACCTGGCCAAGGTCTCCGACAACCTGACCATCGCCTTCTCGGCCGTCATCCTGGCGCTGATCGCCGCTTCCATCACCTACTGGGTGGTCAATGTCCGCCGCCGCTGGCTGGCCGAGGAAATGCTCGAAATCGAAGCATTGCGCGGGGCGCAAGCATGAGCCTCAAGCTGCTGCACGAACCCGAGACCGAGGATCCGATCCTCTCGGTGGTCAATCTGATTGACATCTTCCTCGTCATCATCGCCGCGCTGTTCATCACCGTGGCGCAGAACCCGCTGATCAACCCCTTCAACAAGCAGGACGTCACCGTGATCACCGATCCCGGCAAGCCGACCATGGAAGTGACCATCAAGAAGGGCGAGAAGATCGAGCACTACAAGGCCAACGGCAACATCGGCAGCGGCGACGGCGAAAAGGCCGGCGTCGCCTACCGGATGAAGGACGGCTCGATGGTCTATGTCCCGGAAGGCAAGGAGTAAGCCATGAGCGACAGCGACGAAACCGATCCCATGCCACTCGACCTGCGCCTGGCCGCCATTGTCACCCTGCTCTCGGCCTCGGCCCTGCGCGGTCCGACGGTCGCCAAGACCGCCGCCCTGCGCACCCACCTGTTCGCTGCTCTCGCCGACCCGACGCTGGCGCCGCAACTGCGCGACGCCCTCGAACAATCCCTGGCCGGCTGGCGGGCCGTGGACTGCCACCCGGCCTCGGTCAGTGTCCCGCTCTGCCCGCTGACCGCACCCGGCCAATCTTTGCACTAACCCGTTTTCACATACCAAGGAGAACCCAATGTCCCGTTATACCGGCCCCCGCCTCAAAGTCCTGCGCGCTCTCGGCGTCGATCTGCCCGGCCTGTCCCGCAAATCGATGCAGGAACGCAGCCAGCCGCCCGGCCAGCATGGCGCCAAGAAAAACGCCGGCCGCAAGTCCGAATTCGGCCTGCAACTGATGGAAAAACAGAAGCTGCGCTACAACTACGGCCTGACCGAACGGCAACTGCGCCGTGTCGTTGCCGACGCCAAGAAAGACCGCGGCGCCACCGGCAACAAGCTGGTCGAACTGCTCGAACGCCGCCTCGACAACCTCGTCTTCCGCGCCGGTTTCGCCCCGACCATCCCGGCCGCCCGGCAACTGGTCAGCCATGGCAAATTCCAGCTCAACGGCAAGCGCGTCACCATTCCGTCCATCCGCATCCGCATCGGCGACAGCTTCGGCCCGACCGATGCCGGCAAAAAAGTCGACCTCGTCCGCGCAACGCTCGAAGCGCCGGCACTGGATCGTCCGGAATGGATCGCCTACGACGGCACCACGCAGACGGCACGCCTGAGTCACTTGCCGGATGGCGATGCCGCGCCTTTCCCGCTCGACCTGCAGCGCGTCGTCGAGTACTACGCAACACGGATGTAATGCGCCTCACTCTCCCGCTGCTGGTCACACTCGTCGCCACACAGTGCGTCGCCGCCGAATCACCTGACAAGGAGAAAATCCTGGGTGAAGTGGTCGTCGGCCAGCAACGGGAAGGCTCGGCGAAGCGCCCCTTCCTGCGCGACCAGGTGGCACCGGTCGAAAGTTGCACCGTCGAGGAATTCACCAAATCCGGCGCGACCAACATCAACGAGGCGCTCGACAAGCGGCCGGGGGTTGCCGTCCAGGTCGAATGCTCGATCTGCAACGCCCGCTTCATTTCACTGAACAACCTGCCCGGCCGCTACACGACCCTGCTGATCGATGGCGTGCCACTGTTCTCGGCCGTCTCGCAGGCCTACGGCCTCGACTCGGTCGGCCTGCGCGGCCTGGAGCGCATCGACCTGATGCGCGGCGCCGGGGCCTCCGGCCTGACACCGGATGCACTGGCCGGTACGGTCAACATGATCACCCGCCGCCCGGTCAAGGACGAAGCCCTGATCGAGATCGCCGTCGGCCAATACGGCAGCCGCCGGCTTGATGCCCAGGCGGCGACGACAGGCACAGCCGGGGCCATCACTGCCAATATCCACACCAACCGCCACGACTCAGTGGATGGCGACGGCAACGGTATTTCCGAATACACCGGCTACGGCCGCAAGCTGGGCGGCATCGGTTTTTTTGTTGACGATGTGGGCGGCTTCAAGCTCAAGGGCCGAGTCGATGCCATCGACGAGAAACGCAACGGCGGCGCCATGGGGACCGATTACGACGCGATCAAGGCCAACCGCAGCGGCAACCCCTTCGACTTCTCCAGGGGCGCCCGTGCCTCGCCTTACGTCGATGGCTGGGTCAATCCGATCGACGGCAGCAAGGTCAGCTATGCCGACGGCCGCACCGGACTGTCCGAAATCATTTTCACGAAACGCGAGTCGGCCTACGTCACCGGTGAAAAACGCCTCGGCGCAGCGATCCTCAATATCGCCGCCGGCTATGCCCATCACGATCAGGATTCCTTCTACGAAGGCAACGTCTACAAGGCGAAACAGAATCAGGGCTACCTGATGGGCAGCCTCAAGGCGCCACTGGCCGGGGGCATCTGGACGGCGCTGGCCGACTGGCGCTACGAAGACCTGCGGTCAAAGGCCGAACTGCCCGACGGCACACCGGCCAACGGCCTCGACAACTACACCTTTCGCACGCCCGGCCTCGGCCTGGCCGCCAACTATGGCTTTTTTAATGACCAGTTAGAGGTCAGCGGCAACCTGCGCCGGGAAAATCACAACGTTTATGGCGAGCGACTGACGCCGCGACTCAACCTGCTCTGGCGCCACAACGAACACGCCAACAGCCGGTTCTCCGCCGGCCATGGCTACCGCGCCCCGACCAGCTATTTCGAGCAGGATCACGGCATCCTCAAAACGCTGGTCATCCGCAACGCCACCGAAGGCGTCGAGAAATCAAAGAACCTGATGTACACCTTCGACTATCAGGACGGCGACTGGAAATTCCTCGGCAACGCCCATTACACCAAACTCGACAACCTGGCCTGGCTCGACATCGGCACGACGGAATCGGTCCTGCGCAGCGCCAGCGAGTCGGTCAAGGTCAAGGGCTTCGACATGCAGTTGGGCTACCAAGTAAGTAAATCGCTGGCTGCCAGCGTCGGGCTTGAAGCGGCGCACTACGATTTCCCGGTCGGCACCCTCGCCTTCGCCCGCCCGGACCGTCGTCTCTATCTCTCGGCCGATTGGGACAGTGGCCCGCTCGATGTCTTCGTGCGCGCCACGTGGACCGGCCCGCAGGATCTGGCCAAGTTCTACTACCGCGACGAACAGCACTACAACTTCGACGGCAGCGCCAAGCCCGACAAGAGCCTGGCCTTCTGGACCGTCGATGCGCGCATCCAGTACGCCATCGACAAACGCTGGGCCGTCTTCGCCGGCGCCGACAACCTGTTCGATTTCAAGCAGAGCAAGCACGACGGCATGTTGTGGATCAACGCCGCCGGCAACATCGATGTCACCCATATCTGGGGGCCAAACCGGGGGCGGTTCGTCTACGGCGGGATCAGGTTCGAAATGTAACCCCCGGCTTTTTCGGGAACAGTCCCGAATGAACCTTGAAACCTCGGTTGACCGCTTATCCAGCCCTGGTCAGCCGCATGAATACAGGCCTTTGTGTCTTCGATGCCATTCACCTGTTGGGTGACAGCGCTACGCAGCCGCTGGCACGTCTGGTCGGGCGTCCGGCTTTGTCGCTTCTCCTTGCAG
>JAUYEI010000095.1 GCA_030691385.1 Azonexus sp. | reverse complement strand
TACTTGTTGGCGGCAGGCGGATTGACGATACCGGCGATGTGGCCGGAACCGCCGAGCACATAGCGCACCGGGCCGCCCAGGCGGGTGGCGCCGAGGTAAGTGCTTTTCCACGGGGCGATGTGATCCTCGATGGCGGAAATGAAATAGCTCGGCGCCTTCACCTTGGAAATGTCGATCGGCACACCCTTGAGCTCGATGCCGCCCGGTTCCTTGAGCAGGTTTTTCAGATACATGTTGCGCAGGTAAAAGCTGTGCATCTTGTACGGCATGCGCGTCGAATCGGAATTCCAGTAGAGCAGGTCGAAGGGGAAAGGATCCTTGCCCATCAGGTAGTTGTTGACCACGAAGGACCAGATCAGGTCGTTGGCGCGCAGCATGTTGAAGGTGCCGGCCATTTCGGAACCTTCGAGGAAGCCCTTTTCGGCCATGCGCTTTTCGAGACCTTCAACGGCGCCTTCATCGAGGAAGATGCCCAGTTCGCCCGGCTCGGAGAAATCGAGCATGGTCGTGAAGAAGGTGGCCGAGTTGGCGCGCTTGTCCTTCTTGGCGGCCATGTAGGCCAGCGTGGTCATGGTCAGCGTGCCGCCCAGGCAGTAGCCGGCCAGATTGACGCTGTTTTCGCCGGTGTGGGCACAAACCTGGTTGATCGCTTCGAGCGAGCCTTCGAGCAGGTAGTTTTCGAAGGACTTGGCGGCCAGCTTCTCGTCCGGGTTGATCCACGACATGATGAAGGTGGTGTGGCCCTGGTCGGTCGCCCACTTGACCAGCGAGTTCTTCTCGCGCAGGTCGAGAATGTAGTACTTGTTGATCCACGGCGGCACGATCAGGAAAGGCTTCTTGTTCTGTTCCGGGGTGCTCGGGTTGTACTGGATGAGCTGGAACAGTTCGTTCTGGAAAACCACCCTGCCCGGCGTCGTGGCAACGTTCTTGCCCATTTCGAAGGCCGAGGTGTCGGTCATCCGGATACGTAGCTGGCCATCGCCTGATTCGACGTCGTGCAGCAGGTTGTTGAGGCCCTTGATCAGGTTCTGGCCATTGCTCTTGACGGTTTCGCGGAAGACTTCCGGATTGGTCATGGCGAAGTTGGACGGCGACAGGGCGTCGATGTACTGGCGCGTGAAGAAGTTGACCTTCTGCTGGGTCGCCACATCGAGACCTTCGGTACCGGCCACGGTATCGTGCAGGTGACGCGCCGTGATCAGATAGGACTGCTTGACGAAGTCGAACATGAAATGTTCTTCCCATTCCTCGTCACGGAAACGGTTGTCACCCTTCTTGGGTGCGACCACCGGGTGGCTGCCCGGCAGGCCCATCATCTTCATGCTGGTGTTTTGCCACAGCGAGAAGTAATCCCACATCATGTTCATCTGGGTCTGGGCCATCTTGTACGGATTGGCCAGCAGACGGGAAGACAGATCCATGAAGGCCTTGGCCACGCCGAGTTCATCGGAAGGGGCGTTGACGCCGTCCTTGGCCTTCTTTTCCATGAAGTGCGTGATCAGGCGCGAGGCGCGCTGGGCGACTTCGGCGTAGGTCTTGGCCATTTCGGCCGGGTTCGGCAGGTTCATACCCTGGTTTTCGGTTTGCTGCGACATCTTGAAACTCCCTCTGTCAGTGCGTAACGGCTTTAGGCTGCAACCGCGAATAGCGAATCACTCCGTCGGCGCCAATGCTGCATGACAACCGACCAGCTTGCTCAAGGTAGTTCAGATGGGCAATCGCTTCACCCATCGCGAACATGGTTTGGTGTGTATCAAGGGCCCGATTGAACAACACATCGAGCAACCCGGCTGCGCTCTGTGGCGCTTGTTCACAGCTGTCTTCCAAAGCTTGCAGTCGTTCGTCATGGTGCGAATGCAGTGCCTGAACCCGCGCCCGAATCCCTGTGAAGGGCAAGCCGTGCGAAGGCAATACCAGTGTTTCTTCCGGAATTTCACTAGCCATTTCGTCCAGCGACTCGAGGAACCAGCGCAACGCGTCAGCCTTCGGGGTTGCGGCAAAAACGCTGATATTGGTCGAAATTCTCGGCAAAAGCATGTCGCCCGAAATTAACACGCCGAGTTCGACGCAGTAAAGCGCCATATGTTCCGGAGCGTGACCATGACCTATCAAAATTCGCCATTGTTTCCCGTCGACCGTAGCGATGTCGCCAGCCTTCAGGCGGTCGTAGTATTCAGGCAGTGCCGGGACAGCCTTGCGGTAACCCGAGCCCCGCTTCTCGAACTTGGCCAGATGCTCGCCATCCAGCCCATGCTGGCGGAACTGCTCGACCATGAAACGCGCGCCATGGCCGCCGACTTCGTTCCACACCACATGCGCCGTCAGGAACTCGCCCGTCGTCATCGACAAAGGGGCGCCGGTCTTTTCCATGAGCCAGGTGGCCAACCCGAGATGGTCGGGATGGAAATGGGTAACAATCAGGCGCGTCACCGGGCCATCGAGTTTCTCGAGTATCTGCGCCCACATCTCGCGCACTGCATCATCCGGAAAGCCGGTATCGACAATCACCCAGCCAGCGCCGTCGCGCAGCAGCCAGAGGTTGATGTGGTCGAGCTGGAAGGGCAACGGCATGCGCAGCCAGAAAACGCCGGGCGCGACTTCAGTCAGTTCGCCGGCGGCCGGCGGATGGACGTGGGGAAAATGCAGGGACATGGAAAAACCTTGAGATCAAGGCGAACAACTTACCATACGGGTGCGGATTGAAAAAACCCCTCGCATCTGTTTAACTTGGCCGCACCCTGAGGAGACTGATTTGAGCCAGCCGGCCACTACCTTTGCCATTTCCGACCTCGCCCGCGAGTTCGGCATCACGCCGCGCACCATCCGCTTCTGGGAAGACCAGGGCATCCTGTCGCCCGAACGCGAAGGCAGCAAGCGCGTGTTCACCCGGCGCGACCGGGCACGTCTCAAGATGGCCCTGCGCGGCAAGCGCCTCGGACTGTCGCTGGCCGAAATAAAAGACCTGATCGGCATGTACGCCTCGACCGAGGACGAAACACCGCAATTGCTCGAATGCCTGCGCGTCATGGAAAAGCGCCGCACCGCACTGGAACAGCAACGCGAGGATATCGAAGCGATGCTGGCCGAAATCTCGGAATTCGAGCGCCAGTGCGAACAGGAACTGGCTCGCCGCAATACCTTGTAAAAAATGTTCGATCTTTAGTTGACGTTAACGTCAACGTAAATACAATCACGACCTATGACCCAAATCGTCGCCCCCCACTTTGCCGAGCGCGTCAGCGCCAGTTTTGCCCGCCAGAACGCCATGGAACTGATCCAGGCGACGATGCCGGTCATCGAGCACGGCCGGACTGAAATCCATCTGCCGCACTGGACAGGCGTCGAGCAACAACACGGTTTCGTCCATGGCGGCATCGTCGGCATGATTGCCGATTCGGCAGCCGGCTATGCGGCGATGACCGTCGTGCCGGAAACCGCCTCTGTGCTGACAGTCGAATTCAAGATGAATCTGCTCGCCCCGGCCGACGGCGAAAAGCTCATCGCCCGCGGCAAGGTGGTGCGCCCGGGCAAGACATTAATCATCACCCAGGCCGAAGTCTTCGCCGTCAAGGACGGCCGGGAAACGCTGTGTGCGCTGATGCAGCAGACCATCATGGTCATGCATGGGAAAGGCGAGAGGTTAGTCGGTAGTAAGTAGTCGATAGCAACACCGACCTGAGACCATCCTCTACCGACTAACAACTAGACAGGAGACAAACCATGAACATTCCCAGCCTCGACTTCGGCCTCGGCGAAGACATCAACCTGCTGCGCGATGCGGTGAAGGCTTTTGCCGACGCCGAAATCGCGCCGCGCGCCGCTGAAGTCGACCGCATCAATCACTTCCCGGCCGACCTCTGGAAGAAATTCGGCGACATGGGCCTGCTCGGCATGACCGCCAGCGAGGAATACGGCGGCACCAACATGGGCTATCTCGCCCATATCGTGGCGCTCGAAGAAATTTCGCGCGCCTCGGCTTCCATCGGCCTGTCCTACGGCGCCCACTCGAACCTGTGCGTCAACCAGATCCGCCGCAACGGCAGCGAAGCGCAGCGCCAGAAATACCTGCCCAAGCTCATTTCCGGCGATCACGTCGGCGCCCTGGCCATGTCAGAGCCGAATGCTGGTTCCGACGTCGTCTCGATGAAGCTCAAGGCCGAGAAAAAGGGCGATCGTTACGTCCTGAACGGTTCCAAGATGTGGATCACCAACGGCGGCGATGCCGACACGCTGGTCGTCTACGCCAAGACCGATCTGAATGCCGGGGCCAAGGGCATGACCGCCTTCATCGTCGAAAAGGGCACGAAAGGCTTCAGCCACGGCACCCACCTCGACAAGCTAGGCATGCGCGGCTCCAACACCTTCCCGCTGTTCTTCGACGACTGCGAGGTACCGGAAGAGAACGTCCTCGGCGGCGTCGGCAACGGCACCAAGGTATTGATGTCCGGCCTCGACTACGAGCGCGCCGTGCTGTGCGGCGGGCCGCTCGGCATCATGGCCGCCTGCATGGATGTCGTCGTGCCCTTCCTGCACGAACGCAAGCAGTTCGGCCAGGCCATTGGCGAATTCCAGCTCATGCAGGGCAAGGTCGCCGACATGTATTCGACCTGGATGGCCAATCGCGCCTACGTCTATGCCGTCGGCCGCGCCTGCGATGCCACCGACCACGCCCGGACGCTGCGCAAGGACGCCGCCGGGGCCATTCTCTATTCCGCCGAAAAGGCCACCTGGATGGCCGGCGAAGCCATTCAAACCCTGGGTGGTGTCGGCTACACCAACGAGTACCCGGTCGGCCGTTTGTGGCGCGATGCCAAGCTCTACGAGATCGGGGCAGGCACCTCGGAAATCCGTAGAATGCTGATTGGTCGCGAACTTTTCGCCGAAACTGCCTAACAAGCTCCCACCGGCGCCCCCGGAACGGGGGCGCTGCACCAAGGAGCCATACAGCATGACCGTTACCCTGCGCACCCTCACTGCCGACGATAGAGAAGCCCTCGAGCAGGTTCGCCAGTACTTCCGCAATTACGCGGCCTGGCTCGGCGTCGATCTGTCGTACCAGAACTTCGACCAGGAAATGGCCTCCCTGCCCGGCGCCTACATCGCGCCGCAGGGCCGGCTGTTCTTTGCCGAGGTCGATGGCCGCCCGGCCGGTTGCGTCGGCGTTCGTCCGCTGCCGGACAGCGATGGCGTCTGCGAAATGAAGCGCCTCTACGTCGCGCCCGAAGAACGCGGCCACGGCGTCGGCGCCGCCCTCGCACTGAAGGCCATCAAGGCGGCCAAGGACATCGGCTATCGCAAGCTCATGATCGACACGCTGCCCAACATGCGCATGGCCGTGAAGCTCTACCGCGAACTGGGCTTCACCGAAGCGCCGAACTACTACCAGACGCCAGTCGAGGGCACGATGTTCCTCGCCCTCGACCTCGAAAACTGGTCGGAGACTGAAGTCCGCAGCGAAAACCTCTCCCACCTGTTCGACTTCAACCGCGCCTGGGCCAGCCAGATGCAGGCCGTCGACCCGAACTATTTCGACAAGCTGTCCCAGTTGCAGACCCCGGAATTCCTGTGGATCGGCTGCTCCGATTCGCGCGTGCCGGCCAACCAGATCGTCGGCCTGCTGCCGGGCGAGGTCTTCGTCCATCGCAACGTCGCCAATGTTGTCGTGCACACCGACCTCAACTGCCTGTCGGTCATTCAATACGCGGTCGATGTGCTGAAAGTGAAGCACATCATGGTCGTTGGCCACTATGGCTGCGGCGGCGTCAAGGCTGCCCTGCAGCGGGCCCGGGTCGGCGTCGTCGACCTCTGGCTGCGCCACGTCCATGACGTCCATAGCAAGCACCTGGCCAACGTCAACAGTCTGCCCGAAGCCCAGCGCCACGACCGGTTGTGCGAACTGAACGTGCTCGAACAAGTGGTCAATGTCTGCCACAACCCGGTCGTTCAGGATGCCTGGGCGCGCGACCAGCAGCTCACCGTCCATGGCTGGATCTACGGCCTCAAGGACGGCCTGATCCACGACCTCGGCATCACCGTCGACCACCCGCAGGATTTGCCTTCCCGTTACGATGCCGCACTGAAAGCGTTGGACGCCTGATTACAACAAGCACGCAGGAGAACTCAGCATGCATGACCCGATCGTTATCGTTTCCGCCGCCCGCACCGCCATGGGTTCGTTTCAGGGCGGCTTTGCCAGCCTGACCGCGGCCAATCTCGGCGCCGTGGCCATCAAGGCCGCCGTCGAACGCGCCGGCATCGACGCCAAGCTGATCGAGGAAGTGCTGATGGGCTGCGTCCTGCAAGCCGGCCAGGGCCAGGCCCCGGCCCGCCAGGCGGCATTGCAGGCCGGCCTGCCGCTCTCCGCTGGCTGCGCCACCATTCACAAGGTTTGCGGCTCGGCCATGAAGGCGACCATGCTCGGCCACGACGGCATCCTCGCCGGCTCCTACGGCGCGGCCGTGGTCGGCGGCATGGAATCGATGAGCAACGCCCCCTATCTCTTGGCCAAGGCGCGCGGCGGCTATCGCCTCGGCCATGGCCAGATGTTCGACCACATGTTCATGGACGGCCTCGAAGACGCTTATTCCAAGGAAACCCGCGGTCGCCTGATGGGGACGTTTGCCGAAGAATGCGCGAGCACTTACGGTTTCACGCGTGAAGCGCAGGATGAATTCGCCATCCGTTCGACGACCCGCGCCATCGAAGCCAGCAACAACGCTTCCTTCACCTGGGAAATTGCCCCAACCACCGTCGCCGGCCGCAAGGGCGATGTCGTGATCGACAAGGACGAAGGCCCGTTTGCGGTCAACGTCGAAAAAATCCCCTCGCTCAAGCCGGCCTTCAGGAAGGACGGCACGGTCACCCCGGCCAATTCCTCGTCGATTTCCGACGGTGCTGCCGCCATGGTTCTCATGCGCGAATCGCAAGCCGCCAAGCTCGGCCTGCAGCCGATTGCCCGCATCGTTGCGCACACCACGCACGCCGGCACGCCCGCCCTCTTCCCGTCGGCGCCGGTCGGTGCCATGCAGAAATTGTTCGCCAAGACCGGGTGGACCGCCGAATCGGTCGATCTCTACGAAATCAACGAAGCCTTCGCCGTCGTCACCATGGCTTCGCTGCATGACCTCAAGCTCGACCCGGCCAAGGTCAACATCCACGGCGGCGCCTGTGCGCTCGGCCACCCGATCGGCGCTTCCGGTGCCCGCATCGTCGTCACGCTGCTCGGTGCCCTCAGGAAGCACGGCAAGAAGCGTGGTGTTGCCTCCCTGTGCATCGGCGGCGGTGAAGCGACGGCCCTCGCCGTCGAAATGCTGTAAGTGACAAACAGGTCGCCAGCCCACTCCTCCCCCTTCAAGAGGGAGGTCGGGTGGGGGATGGGTTGGGCTACGGATGCAGCCAATGAAACCCATCCCCACCCCAGCCCTCCCCTTGAAGGTGAGGGGGCGATTTTCTCCTCCACTTCAAGGGGGAGGCTGTTTTGACCTACGCCAAGCTGATCGCTGCGATGTTTTTCTGGGGTGGAACCTGGATCGCCGGACGCATCATCGCCCAGGAGCTGACGGCGCCGCTGGCCGTGGCCGCGCTGCGCTTCGTGCTCTCCGGCGCCATCGTCGCCGGCGTGCTGCTCTTTGCCGAGGGCCGCATTCCGCTGCCGCAGGGCGGTCGGGAGTGGGGTCTGGTCTGGGCGCTCGGCTTTTTCGGCATTTTTCTTTACGGCCTGTGCTTCTTTTTCGGCCTGCAACACATTTCGGCCGGGCGCGGCGCGCTGGTCGTCGCGCTCAATCCGGCGGTCATCGTCATCCTCGCCTGGCTGACCGGCAAGGAGCGCATGACCGTTCGCAAGGCCATCGGCAGCCTGATCGCCTTTGCCGGCTGCCTGACGGTGATCGGCAACGGCGACCCGCTCGCGCTGGTCAACGGCGAGGTCGGGCTCGGCGAATGGCTGATCCTCGGCTGCGTGGCGAGCTGGGCGGCCTACACCTTCCTCGGCTGGCAGGCGACGCATCGCTTCTCGGCGCTGGCGACGACGCTCTACGCCAGCCTGAGCGGCGCCCTGCTGCTCGGTCTGGCGGCGCTGTGGCAAGGCGACATCGATCCGGCCGGCTGGTCGTGGCGCGTCTGGACCAGCGCGGTTTTTCTCGCCCTGTTCGGCACGGCCATCGCCTACACCTGGTTCACCGCCGCCGTGCATCAACTCGGTGCCGGCCACGCCTCGGTCTTCATCAATCTGGTCCCCGTCTTCGCCGTCCTGCAGGCGGCACTGCTGCTCGACGAACGGCTGCGCCCGGCCGTGCTGGCCGGCGGCCTGCTGGTCATCGCCGGCGTCTGGCTGACGACGCGACAAAAAAATTCTCTGGAGAAAATCGCATGATTCTCACGCAAGAGCAGGAAATGATCCGCGACACCATGCGCGCCTTCGCGCAGGAACGCCTCGCCCCCTTCGCCGCCGACTGGGACCGCAACCACACCTTCCCGGCCGAAGCGCTCAGGGAACTGGGCGAACTCGGCGCGCTCGGCATGGTCGTGCCCGAGGAATGGGACGGCGCCGGCATGGACTACATGTCGCTGGTCCTGACCCTCGAAGAAATCGCCGCCGGCGACGGCGCCACGTCGACCATCGTTTCGGTGCAGAACTCGCTGGCCTGCGGCATCACGATGAAATACGGCACCGACGCGCAGAAGGAAGAATGGCTCAAGCCGCTGGCCCGTGGCGAGAAGCTCGGCTGCTTCTGCCTGACCGAGCCGCACACCGGCTCCGACGCCTCGGCGATCACGACGCGGGCCGACCGAGTTCAGGACAATTCGGGCGATTCCTTCGTGCTCAACGGCGTCAAGCAGTTCATCACCACCGGCAAGCACGCCCAGATGGCCATCGTCTTCGCCGTCACCGACAAGGCGGCCGGCAAGAAGGGCATTTCCTGCTTCCTGATCCCGACCGCAACACCCGGCTTCATCGTCGGCCGTACCGAAGACAAGATGGGTCAGCACGCCTCCGACACCGTGCAAATCATCCTCGAGAACTGCCGCGTGCCGGCCTCGGCGCTGCTCGGCAAGGAAGGCGAGGGCTACAAGATTGCGCTGTCCAATCTCGAAGCCGGCCGCATCGGCATTGCCGCCCAGAGCATCGGCATGGCCCGCGCTGCCTTCGAGGCCGCCGTGCGCTACGCCAAGGAACGCGTCACCTTCGGCGTGCCCATCATCGACCATCAGGCCGTCAATTTCCGCCTGGCCGACATGAACACGCTGCTCGACGCCGCCCGCCTCATGGTCTGGCGCGCCGCCCAGCTCAAGGATGCCGGCAAGCCCTGTCTGAAGGAAGCCTCGATGGCCAAGATGTTCGCCTCCGAAGCGGCCGAGAAGATCGCCTCGGACGCCATCCAGATCCACGGCGGCGTCGGCTACACCAGCGACTTCCCGGTCGAACGCATCTACCGCGACGTGCGCATCTGCCAGATTTACGAAGGGGCGAACGACATCCAGCGCCTGGTCATCGGGCGCAGCATCGCCGCCGAGTAAAGCATAAGCGTGCAGGAGAATGGGCTCAGCGCCCAATTTCCAGCAGTGGCAGCATCAGCAAATTCCGGAGCGCCAATGGCCAAATACGAAACCAACGAACTCTCGCCCCGCCGACTGGCCGTATTGATCGATGCAGACAACGCACAAGCTACAGTTATCGAAGGCTTGCTGGCCGAAGTCGCGCGTTTTGGCGAGGCGACCGTAAAACGCATTTATGGCGACTTCACTTCGCCGAGTAGTTCCCAATGGAAGAAGGTCCTGAACCAGCACGCGATCAAGCCAGTTCAGCAATTTGCCTACACCACGGGGAAAAATGCGACTGATAGCACAATGATTATCGATGCGATGGATTTGCTTTACACGCGCCGCTTCGATGGGTTTTGTCTTGTCTCAAGCGATAGCGACTTCACCGGGCTTGCACTACGTATCCGCGAAGAAGGGCTTACCGTCCTGGGTTTCGGGGAAGAGAAAACACCTGATGCTTTCCGAAATGCCTGCCACAAATTCATTTTCACGGAAATTCTTCGCCCACTTCATGCAGCCGAAACGGCAGAACCATCTAGGCCAATAGCCACCGAAAAACTCGACCCGAAAACCAACCAATCACCGTCGATGCCCGCCAAAAATTGCGCCGCAAAGAAGCCGCTGCCTATCCAGTTCGTCGTACAGGCGCTTGATCAAGCTGAGGATGATGATGGTTGGGCCAATCTGGGCGCTTTCGGCAGCTACCTTACAAAGCTTCAACCGGACTTCGATCCACGGCTCTATGGCTTCAAAAAATTGAGCGATTTGGTTAAGTCCAAACCACACGTCTTCACGGTTGAAGAACGCCCTGTTGCCGGCAGTAACAGCAAGGTTGTCTACGTTCGTCGAACACCCAGCAAATCAGGTCATTGATCCCGAAAAGCAACATTGCGAGACAAACATATGTCAGAACCCATTGATTTCTACTTCGATTTTTCCAGCCCCTACGGCTATTTGCTCAGCGAGAAAATCGACGCGCTCGCCGCCCAGTACGGCCGCAAGGTGCGCTGGCACCCGATCCTGCTCGGCATCGTTTTCAAGGCCACCGGCTCACGCCCGCCGGCCGATGGCGTGACCAGCAAGGGGAAGTACATGTTCCATGACTTCTACCGCTCGGCGCGGCACATGGGCATTCCCTTCAATCCGCCGAGCCGCTTCCCGTTGCCGACGCAGAACGCCGCCCGCGCCTACTACTGGCTGCACGGCCAGGATTGCGCGCTGGCCCGGGCTTTTGCCCACACCACTTATCGCGCCTTCTTTGTCGACGACCGCGACATCTCCTCGCCCGACACCGTGCTCGACATTGCCGAAAACCTGGGCGTCGATCGCGCCACGCTGGCCACCGCGCTGCAAAGCCCGGAAATCAAGGCCAGACTCAAGGACGAATGCGAGCAGGCGCTGGCCGCCGGCATCTTCGGCTCGCCGCACGTGATCATCGACGGCGAAGCCTTCTTCGGCGCCGACCGCCTGCCGCAGATCGAACACTGGCTGAAAACCGGCGGCTTCTGAGAAAAGAACAGAGACGATGAAACGACTTAGCCTGATCGTCGGTGGAACGCTGTTGCTTTTGGCGGGCTGGAGCTTCGGCTTCGAGCCGGGCTGGTTGCAGCAACGAAACCTGACACTGGCCGTCGCGGACTGGTCGGGGCCGCCACTGACCATCGCCGTTGCCGCCGATTTTCATGTCGGCGCGCCGCATGCCGGTCTGCCCATGCTGCGTAAGGTGGTCGATCAGTTGAATGCCGGCAGTCCGGACTTGATTCTGCTACCGGGCGATTTTGTTATTCAGGGCGTGCTGGGTGGAAAAGCCGTCGATCCGGCGCAGATTGCCGAGGAATTCGCCCGCTTGAAAGCCCCACTCGGCGTCTACGCCACGCTGGGCAATCACGACTGGTGGCATGACGGCCAACAGGTCCGGCAGGCACTCGAACAAAAAGGCATTCGCGTCATCGAGAACGGCGCCATTCCGCTCCCGACCGCTAGCGGCAAGATCTGGCTGGTGGGCATTGGCGATGACATGAGCGGACACGCCCGCCCGGACCAGGCCCTTGCCGCGGCGCCAGCCGATGCCCGGCTGATCGTCATGATGCATGATCCAGCCAATGCACCAGACCTGCCGCCCCAAACAATCGTCGCTTTCGCCGGCCATACCCATGGCGGCCAGGTTCGCCTGCCGTTCTTTGGCGCGCTGATCACCCCCGGACGCGCCCCAAGGGAGCACGCCTACGGTTGGATTCCCGGCGCCCCGGCGCCAACCTGGGTCACCTCCGGTATCGGCACCAGCATACTGCCCGTGCGCTTCAATTGTCCGCCAGAGACCATCACACTGCGCCTAGGCGGCAAGGAGCAAGCATGAAAAGAATCTGTGTCTTCTGCGGCTCCAACGCCGGCAACAACCCGATCTACCGCGCCGAGGCCGAAAAGCTCGGTCGCCTGCTTGCCGCGCGCGGCATCGAGCTGGTCTATGGCGCCGGCAACATCGGCCTCATGGGCGCCGTCGCCGATGCCTGCCTGGAAGCGGGCGGCACGGTCATCGGCATCATTCCGGAAGCCTTGATGGGCAAGGAAGTCGCCGGCCGCGCCGTCGATCACCGGACGCTGACGCGCATCGAGGTGGTCGATTCGATGCACACCCGCAAGGCACGCATGGCCGAGCTGTCCGACGGTTTCATCGCCCTGCCCGGCGGCTTCGGCACCTTCGAGGAATTCTGCGAAATCCTGACCTGGGGCCAGCTCGGCTTCCACGTGAAACCGATGGGCCTGCTCAACGTGAACGGTTTCTACGACCCGTTGCTGGCGATGTTCGACAGGGCCGTAGCCGAAGGCTTCCTGCGCGCCCAGAACCGGGCCATGGCGCTGGCCGATACCGATATCGAAAAACTGCTGGCCACCATGTCTGCCTACCGGCCGGAGCCGGTCAGCAAGTGGCTTAAAGGCAGTAGCGAGTTATGAGTTGTTAGTCATTAGCAAAACCACCTTGCCTGCCGCTAACAACTAATAACTAACGACTAATAACCAGGAAGAGACATGACCATCCTGAAATCCCAACTCAATCCGCGCTCGGCCGACTTCCAGGCCAACGCGGCCGCCATGGAAACCGTGGTCGCCGACCTCCATGAAAAGGTCGAGAAGATCGCCCTCGGCGGCCCGGAGGCGGCGCGCCAGAAGCATCTGGCCCGCGGCAAGCTGCTGCCGCGCGAGCGGGTCAACGGCCTGCTCGACCCTGGTACGCCCTTCCTCGAAATCGGCCAGTTCGCGGCCTACGGCATGTATGGCGGCGATGTGCCGGCGGCTTCCGTTATCGCCGGCATCGGCCGGGTCAATGGCGTCGAATGCATGGTCGTCGCCAACGACGCGACGGTGAAGGGCGGCACCTACTACCCGCTGACCGTCAAAAAGCACCTGCGCGCCCAGGAAATAGCGCAGGAAAACCGGCTGCCCTGCGTCTATCTGGTCGATTCCGGCGGCGCCTTCCTGCCCATGCAGGACGAGGTTTTTCCGGACAAGGAACATTTCGGGCGCATCTTCTTCAACCAGGCCAACCTGTCGGCCGCCGGCATCCCGCAGATCGCCGCCGTCATGGGTTCATGCACGGCCGGCGGCGCCTACGTGCCGGCCATGTGCGACGAGTCGATCATCGTCAAGAATCAGGGCACGATCTTTTTGGGTGGCCCGCCGCTGGTGAAAGCAGCCACCGGTGAAGTCGTCTCGGCCGAAGACCTCGGCGGCGCCGATGTGCACACCCGCATTTCCGGCGTCGTCGATCATCTAGCCGAGAACGACGCCCACGCGCTGGCCATCGCCCGCCGCATCGTCAAGGATTTGAACTGGAAGAAACAGCCGCCGGTCACGCTGACGATACCCACCGAGCCGGCCTACGCCGCCGAAGAACTCTACGGCGTCATCCCGACCGATGCGAAAAAGCCTTTCGATGTCCGCGAAATCATCGCCCGCATCGTCGACGGCTCGGATTTCGACGAATTCAAGGCCCGCTACGGGACGACGCTGGTCTGCGGCTTTGCGCGCATTTACGGCTACCCGGTCGGTATCGTCGCCAACAACGGCATTTTGTTCAGCGAATCGGCGCTCAAGGGCGCCCATTTCATCGAACTCTGCGCCCAGCGCGGCATCCCGCTCGTCTTCCTGCAGAACATCACCGGCTTCATGGTCGGCCGCAAGTACGAAAACGGCGGCATCGCGCGCGACGGCGCCAAGATGGTGACGGCCGTCGCCACCGCCAAGGTGCCGAAATTCACCGTCGTCATCGGCGGCTCGTTCGGCGCCGGCAACTACGGCATGTGCGGCCGCGCCTACTCGCCGCGCTTCCTGTGGATGTGGCCGAACGCCCGCATTTCGGTGATGGGCGGCGAACAGGCCGCCGGCGTGCTGGCTACCGTCAAGCGCGACGGCATCGAGGCGGCCGGCAAGACCTGGAGCGCCGAGGACGAAGCTGCCTTCAAGGACCCGATCCGCGAACAGTACGAGACGCAGGGCCATCCCTACTACGCCTCGGCGCGGCTCTGGGACGACGGGATTATCGATCCGGCGGATACGCGGCGCGTGCTCGGCCTCGGTCTGTCGGCGTCGATGAACGCGCCGGCCGAGGAGACGAAGTTCGGCATTTTCCGGATGTAAGGCGATGTACCTGCCCAAGCATTTTGCAGAAACCGACATCGGCGTCATGCACGAGCTGATGCGAGCCTTTCCGCTCGCCACGCTGGTCACTTTCGGCCCGGACGGCCTCGACGCCAACCACATCCCGCTGCATCTGGACGCGACAGCCGGGCCGAACGGCACCTTGCGCGGTCACATCGCGCGGGCCAACCCGCTAGCGGCGGATGCTACGGTCAACCGGAAAATTCTCGTTATTTTCAAAGGGCCGGATTGCTATATCAGCCCGTCCGGCTACGCCACCAAGGCCGAGCATGGCAAGGTGGTGCCGACCTGGAATTACACGGCGGTGCATGCCTATGGCGAACTGCGCCTGATCGACGATGCTGACTGGCTTCTGGCCCAGTTGCATGCGCTGACTGCTGAACACGAGGGCGGATTGGCGCGCCCATGGGCGGTCGATGATGCGCCTGCCGATTACATCGGGAAGATGCTTGGGGCGATTGTCGGGATCGAGATTGCCATCAACCGCCTGGTCGGGAAATGGAAGGTCAGCCAGAATCAGCCGGCGGTTAATCAGGCGAGTCTGGTTGCGACGCTGGATGGGGACCCGATGGCTGAGTTGATTCGGGAGACGGGGTTCAAATGATTGTTTCCTTGAATTGGCTTGACGTTCCGTTGAATGAGCTTGGGGTTCCGCCTTGTTGGCGGGCGTACTTTCTTTTGCTTCGCCAAAAGAAAGTAGCCAAAGAAAAGGCGACCCCGGGGGCGGCACCCTTCGGGTTCCTTGCGCTACTCGGCGGGCCGGGCGGCTTGCTAAACTCGCCTGCGGCTCAGACAACGCAAGCCGAAGGCCCCCGGCCCGCCTGCGTTGCTCAGCGCCTTCCACGGGGACCCCAAAGGCGTCCATGTTCGACCGATGTAGCGCAAAAAATGGATTCCCACGGTCAACCGGAAAAAACAGCCAAAAATGAAATCTGTTATTCAGGCACCCACGCTCAAATCCGGGTCGTTTCACCGGGCCCCTTGAGAGGTGCCGAGCAACGCAGGAAGGCCGGGGGCCTTCGGCGAGGACTGTCTGAGGGGCGCAGCCCCGAGTTCCGCAGCCGCCCGGCCTGCCGAGTAGCACAGGGAACCGGCGCAGCCGGCACCGACCCTGGGTCGCCTTCTTTTTGCTTACTTTTTCTTGGCGAAGCAAGAAAAAGTAAGACGCCCCGCAAGGGCGGAACCCCATGCCAATTAAGCATCACCCAATAACAAAACCGAGACAAACAAAATGCCCTTCCAAGCCCTGGAAATACAACTCACCGGCCCGGTCGCCACGATCTGGATGAACCGCCCCGACCTCCACAACGCCTTCGACGAAACCCTCATCGCCGAACTCACCGCCGCCTGCATCGCCCTCGACGAAGACAAGGATGTCCGCGTCGTCATCCTGGCCGGACGCGGCAAGAGCTTTTCCGCCGGCGCCGACCTCAACTGGATGAAACGCGCCGCCAATAACGGCCTAGCCGACAACCTCAACGACGCCCGCGCCCTGGCCCGCATGCTGCGTACGCTGGCCGAGACGAAGAAGCCGACCATCGCCCGCGTCCAGGGTGCCGCGCTCGGTGGCGGCATGGGCCTGGCCGCTGCCTGCGACATCGCCGTCGCCTCGACCAAGGCCGTCTTCGCCACCTCCGAAGTCAAGTTCGGCATCATCCCGTCGGCCATTTCGCCCTACGTCCTGCGCGCCATCGGCGCCCGGCAGGCTTGCCGCTACTTCCAGTCGGCCGAGCGCATCACCGCCGGCCGCGCCTGCGAAATCGGCCTCGTCCATGAAACCGTCGAGCCGGAACAACTCGATGCCAAGGTTCATGAAATCGTCGGCTCACTATTGCAAGGCGGCCCGCTTTCCCAGGCTGCCGCCAAGGATCTGATCCGCGCCGTCAGCGGCCGGCCGATCAACGACACCCTGGTCGACGACACCGCCCACCGCATCGCCCACCTGCGCGCCACGCCGGAAGCCCGCGAAGGCATCACCGCCTTCCTCGACAAACGTCAGCCCAACTGGATTGGGGAATAAGCCATGTTCAACAAGATATTGATCGCAAACAGAAGCGACCAGCCGCGTAGCGGCGCAGCGACGAAGTCAAACTGCCTGCATGCGCAGCGCGCTCAGGCTATTTCTCCGCAGGAGACCCAGCATGTTTAACAAAATCCTCATCGCCAACCGCGGTGAAATAGCCTGCCGCGTGATCAAAACCGCCCGCCGCATGGGTATCCGCACCGTCGCCGTCTATTCCGAAGCCGACGCCAACGCCCGCCACGTCCGCCTCGCCGACGAGGCCGTGCTGCTCGGCCCGGCCGCGGCCCGCGAGTCCTACCTGGTCGCCGACAGGATCGTCGATGCCTGCCAGCGCACCGGCGCCCAGGCCGTCCATCCGGGCTATGGCTTCCTCTCCGAAAACGCCGATTTCGCCGACGCGCTGGCCGCCAACGGTATCGCCTTCATCGGCCCGCCGGCTTCGGCCATTCGCGCCATGGGTTCGAAATCCGAAGCCAAGAAACTGATGGGCAAGGCCGCCGTACCGCTGACCCCCGGCTACCACGGCGACGACCAGACGCCCGTCCTGCTCCACCGGGAAGCCGACGCCATCGGCTACCCGGTGCTGATCAAGGCCGCTGCCGGCGGTGGCGGCAAGGGCATGCGTCTGGTCGAACGCACCGAGGATTTCCTCGATGCCCTCGCCTCGTGCAAACGCGAAGCCATTTCCAGCTTCGGCGACGACCACATGCTGATCGAGAAGTACATCACCAAGCCGCGCCACATCGAAATCCAGGTCTTCGCCGACACCCAGGGCGACTGCGTCTATCTCTTCGAGCGCGACTGCTCGGTACAGCGCCGCCACCAGAAAGTGCTCGAAGAAGCCCCCGCCCCCGGCATGACCGATGCGCGCCGCCACGAGATGGGCAAGGCCGCCGTCGCCGCCGCCAAGGCTGTCGGTTACGTCGGCGCCGGCACGGTCGAATTCATCGCCAACCAGGATGGTTCGTTCTATTTCATGGAAATGAACACCCGCCTGCAGGTCGAGCATCCGGTCACCGAAATGATCAGCGGCCAGGATCTCGTCGAATGGCAGTTGCGCGTCGCCGCCGGCCAGCCGCTGCCGCTCGCCCAGGAACAATTGCAGATTCGCGGCCACGCCCTCGAAGCCCGCATCTACGCCGAGGACGCCAACAAGGGCTTCCTGCCGTCGACCGGCAAGCTCGTCCGTCTGTCGCCGCCGGCCGAAAGCCTCAACGTCCGCGTCGACACCGGCGTCGAGGAAGGCGATGAAATCACGCCTTACTACGACCCGATGATCGCCAAGCTCATCGTCTGGGACGAACACCGCGACGCCGCGCTGGCCCGCATGCGCCAGGCGCTGGCCGACTACCAGGTGGCGGGCGTCACCACCAACATCGACTTCCTCTCCCGCCTCGTCGCCTGCCCGGCCTTCGCCGGCGCCGATCTCGACACCGGCCTGATCGAACGCCAGAAGGAATTCCTCTTCCCCGCCGCCCTAGCCGTGCCGCGCGATGCGCTGCTCGTCGCCACGGTCGGCGAGTTGCTTTGGGAGCAGCATGAGGCCAAGGCCGCCGCCAAGACCAGCGGCGATCCGCATTCGCCCTGGCACGCCCGCGACGGCTGGCGCATGAACCTTTCTGCCGCCCGCCTGATCGGCTTCCGCGACGGCGACAGCCTGATCGAAGCCATGGTTCGCTACCAGGGCGACAAATGGCAGATCACCATCCACGGCCAGACCACCTTGGCCCGCGGCAAGAAACTCGACGGCGACCGCTTCGCCGTCGAACTCGACGACCGCCGGCTGATGGCCAGCGTTGTCGCGGTCGATGAAAAGCGCAGCATCTTCCTCAATGGAAGCACGTACTCACTCCTCCGCGATGACCCGCTACACCTCGTCGAAGCCGGCGGAACCCAGGGTGGCAGCCTGACCGCGCCGATGCCCGGCAAGGTCGTCGCCCTGCTCGCCCAGCCCGGCCAAAAGGTCGAAAAAGGCGCCCCGCTGCTCATCCTCGAAGCGATGAAAATGGAACACACCATCACCGCCCCCGCCGCCGGCATCGTCAAGACTTTCTGCTACGCCGCCGGCGAGCAGGTCGCCGATGGCGCCGAACTGGTCGAATTCGAAACCAACTAAATCCCCTCCCCTTCAAGGGGAGGGCTAGGGTGGGGATGGGTCACGGAATGCATGGACAAGGTAACAACTGGATCAGAGCGCAGCGTATTTCGCAGGAACTCCGTAATACGGCCACCGATGCCGAACGCCAGCTCTGGCAATATCTGCGTGGGCAACATCTCGGTGTCAAATTTCGCCGCCAACACCCGTTCAACAATTTCGTGCTCGATTTTCTCTGTCTGGAGAAGAAACTGGTCGTTGAACTGGATGGCGGACAGCACTCAGAAGCTACAAGCAAGGACGAAATCAGAACACGGGAACTGGCAGCGAGCGGCTTTCGGGTTCTGAGGTTCTGGAATATTCAAGTTTTTCATGAAACGGAGGCTGTCATCGAGACAATCATGGCTGCCCTTGCCGAAACCCATCCCCACCCCTGCCCTCCCCTTGAAGAGGAGGGAGTAAAAGAGGTACTCCCATGAAACTGCCCGCCAAGGTAAAAATCGTCGAAGTCGGTCCGCGTGACGGCCTGCAGAATGAAGCGCAGATTGTCCCGACGGCGATCAAGATCGAACTGATCGAACGCCTCGCCGATGTCGGCCTGCGCGTCATCGAGTCGACCTCCTTCGTCTCGCCGAAATGGGTGCCGCAGATGGGCGACAACGCGGCAGTCATGCGTGGCATCAAGCGCCACGCTGCCACGGTGTACCCGGTTTTAACGCCAAATCTGCAAGGTTTTGATGCAGCCATCGAAGCCGGCGCGACCGAGGTCGCCATATTTGGCGCTGCCTCCGAGAGTTTTTCCCGGAAAAACATCAATTGCTCCATTGCCGAGAGCCTGAAACGCTTCGAACCCATCGTTTCAGCCGCCTCGGCACTGGAAATTCCGGTCCGCGGCTATGTTTCCTGCGTCGTTGGTTGCCCGTACGAAGGCGCCGTCGATCCGAAAAAGGCCGCCGAAGTCGCCAAGATCCTGTTCGACATGGGTTGCTACGAAGTCTCGCTCGGCGACACCATCGGCGTCGGCAATCCGGCTTCGGTCAAACGCCTGATCGAGGCGTGCACCAAACTGCTCCCCATCGAAAAACTGGCCGGCCATTACCACGACACCTACGGCATGGCCGTCGCCAACATCTACGCCTCGCTGCAGATGGGCATGGCCGTCTTCGACAGCTCGATTGCCGGCCTCGGCGGCTGCCCGTACGCCAAGGGCGCCTCCGGCAACGTGGCGAGCGAGGACGTTGTTTATTTATTGCAGGGTCTGGACATTGAAACCGGCATCGATCTGGCTAAACTGGCAGTTGTCGGCAACTGGATTTCCAGCGCCATCAACCGCCCGAATGGCGCCAAAGCCGGCCGGGCTCTTTGTGCCAAAACAGCCGAGTGAGTCTACTTTCTGCCGTTGCCGATTTTCTCAAGCCTACGCCACCGCTCGACCCGTTCTTGCGCAAGGCGCTCGACCGGGTGGCCGAACTCGTGGACCCGATGCTCAAGGCTGCCCCCGGTTTCGAAAAACACCTGAGCGGCCCGGTCGAATATGCGCTCGGTTATTGCGATGGCCTGGTCGCCGCCCTGCCCGGCCCGATCGACATCAACCGCAAGGCCTTCGCCAACGATCCGCTGGTCCATGCGCTGTTCGCCACGGCCGGCGACATCGACCAGATGCTCGGCCGCAGCCAGGCCGTGCGCGATTTTCTCGCCGAGCCATGCAGCTGGGAAAGCGAGTATTTCTACGCCATGTTCGCCGCCCGCCGGCAACAGAAAAAGCAGCTCGGCATGGCGCAGCAAGGCGATGTCATCCGCAATGACGTGCCCCAGCTCGTTCTCTTTTTCTCCGGCCAGACGCTGATCGAGCCGAGCTGCCAGCTCGACACCACCCTGCACGGCCTGCGCTGCAAGGCGCTCGAAAGCCTGCTCCACACCTTTCACGCCCACGTCAAGGCGCTGCGCGACGAACGCGAAGGCTTGCGCGCCGATGTGTCGGTCGAACGCGCCCACCTGACCGCCCTGCGCGGCAGCTCGGGCGGCCATGCCCTGGAAGTCGGCACCCGTCACCTGGCCGAACTCGATGCCAAACTGCGCCACACCGCCGAATCGCTGATGCCCGAACACCTGGTCGAAGCGCTGGCCGGCTACCTCCGCTCGCCCGAGCCGGCCCTGCACCTGACCCCGGTCAGCATCACGGTGGACCGGCAGGGCGTCGTCACCGAAGCAGGCGACGACGACATCAACGTCCATACTCTCGACTTCCCGGAACTTACCGCCCGCGACCGCCGTCTTCATCTGGCCATGCTGGCCAGAATCAGTCGCGACGAAGCCCTCGAAGCCGTTGAAATGGTCCGCGACCAGCAACACCGCTTCATGTTGATTTGAATGACAACTCCCTCACCCTGCATCAATATCTGCAAGATGGATGCGAGCAACGGCCTGTGCCAGGGCTGCTTCCGCACGCTTGACGAAATCACCGTCTGGTCCCGTCTTGACGACGCTGGACGGCAGCATATCCTGGCCGATGTCGCCCGCCGACGCCGCGAACAGGCTCCGCAGGAAAGCGATTTACGCAGCAGCGGCAACTCAAAATGAACGACGAAGAACCCTACCAGTGCGTCGGCATCTGCATGGCCGACCCCGATTCCGGCTATTGCCTCGGCTGCGGCCGACCGCCGCTCAGCGCGCCGGGCATCGTTGCCGAACTGGTCGTGCCGACGACGACGCAACCGGCCAATCTCGACGGTAGCCCGGAAAAGCCCGAATGACCGCAGAACTTCCGGCCAGCCTGCTCGTCCTCGAACGCGGCTGGCTGTCGGCCAACAACATCCTGTGCTTCGACGGCGACCAGGCGACGCTGGTCGACAGCGGCTACGTCACGCATGCCGAACAGACGGTCGATCTGGTCCATCACGCCCTGGCCGGCCGCCGGCTCAGTCGGCTGATCAACACCCACTCGCACTCCGACCACATCGGCGGCAACGCCGCGCTCAAGGCAGCCTTCGATTGCGAAATCATCGTCCCGGCCGGCCTGCACGCCGCCATTGCCGAGTGGGACAAGGACGCCCTGCTGCTCTCGCCGCTCGGCCAGCAGAGCGCGCGCTTCCAGCACGACCGCCTGATCGACGCCAACGATGAAATCGAGATGGGCGGCCTGAACTGGCAGGCGCTGGCCGTCCCCGGCCACGACATGGAGGCGCTGGCCTACTACAACCCGGAAAAGCGCATCCTGATTTCGGGCGACGCGCTCTGGGAAAACGGTTTCGGCGTCATCTTTCCCGAACTGCTTGGCGAAGCCGACGGCCTGGCCAGCACGCAGGCGACGCTGGAAATGCTCGCCCGGCTGCCCATCGATATCGTCATTCCTGGTCACGGCAAGCCGTTTTCGACGGTCGACGCGGCTTTTGAGCGCGCTTTCCGGCGCCTCGGCAATTTCCGCAGCAATATCGACCAGCTAGCCTGGCATGCCATCAAGGTCATTGTTTCGTTTGCCATGATCGAGAAGCAGCGACTGCCGAAGGACGATTTTCCGGCCTTCGTACTCGGCCTGCCCTTCGCCGTGGACGTCAATGCCCGCTTCCTGAACCTGTCCAGTGAAGCGCTGGTCAGCGGCGTCGAGCGTCAATTGCTGCTGGTCAACGCGCTGCGCCGTGAAGATGGCTTCCTGGTTGCCGCCTAGTTCCGCGTAGCACCCCGCTGCTACCCACTGCCGGTCACTTGTGCGCAAAATGGGTCTCCACCAAACCCAAAAGGAGACAAACATGGCTGCCAAGAAGATTTTGATGATTACCGGCGACTACACCGAAGACTACGAAACCATGGTGCCCTTCCAGGCGCTGCTCATGGTCGGTCATGCCGTGCATGCCGTCTGCCCGGGCAAGAAGGCCGGCCAACAGGTGCGGACGGCGATCCATGATTTCGAGGGCGACCAGACCTACTCGGAAAAGCCCGGCCACAATTTCACGCTGAATGCGAGCTTCGACGAAATCGATCCGGCCAGCTACGACGCGCTGGTCATACCCGGTGGCCGCGCGCCGGAATACCTGCGCCTCAACCCGCAGGTCATCGCCTGCGTTCAGCACTTTGCCCAGGCCAACAAGCCAATCGCCGCGATCTGCCACGGCGCCCAGTTGCTGGCCGCCGCCGGGGTGCTTGCCGGCCGCACCTGCAGCGCCTATCCGGCCTGCGCCCCCGAGGTGAAAGCGGCGGGCGGCAGCTTTGCCGACATTCCGGTCGACCAGGCCCAGGTCGACGGCAATCTGGTCACTGCCCCGGCCTGGCCGGCACATCCGGCCTGGCTGGCCAAATTCCTGCAGGTACTCGGAACGCGCATCGAACTTTGATGTCTTTGAGGGGTGGCGGCAGCGCTGCCCCTGCTCACCCTCAAGGAGCGCCCCATGTGCGAAATCTACGTCAAGGCCGATCCCATCCTCTACGAATCGCGTTCGCGCTCGCTGCGCATCCATGGTTGCGTCACCAAGATCCGGCTGGAAAACCTGTTCTGGGACATCCTCGCCGACATTGCCGCCAGCGATGGCTACACGACCAATTCACTGATCGCCAAGCTGTACGACGAGTTGCTCGAGTATCGCGGCGAAATCGAAAACTTCGCCTCTTTCCTGCGCGTCTCCTGCCTGCGCTACCTGTCGTTGCGTAAGGGCGCGACTGAGCGCCCGGCACTGGCCGTCGTTGCCGCCCACGCCGCCTGAGCCTGCTCAGGCTTGCGGCAGGTAACGCTGGACGAGGCGCACCCAGTAGCTGGCGCCCAGCGTCAGCAGTTCATCGTTGAAGTCGTAATGCGGGTTGTGCAGCGTGCAGCCGCCGGTACCCGGGCCGTTGCCGAGCCAGACGTAACAGCCCGGCTTTTCATTGAGCATGTAGGCGAAATCCTCGGCGCCCATCGAGGGCAGGATGTCGGTCAGCACGCGTTCCGGCTTGAAGACTTCGCCGGCGACTTCGCGGCAGAACTTGGCCTCGTTGACGCTGTTGACCGTCGGCGGATAGCGGTGGTCGAACTGGACGCTGATCTGCGCCCCGTTGGCCGCGGCGATGCCGCTGCACAGGCGTTCGACGGCGCGTTCGATGTTCTCCTGCACCTCCGGCTTGAAGCTGCGGATGGTGCCGCGCAGCACCACCTCTTCGGGAATGATGTTCCATGCCTCGCCGGCATGGAATTGCGTGACGCTGACCACCGCCGATTCGCAGGGGTGCAGCGTGCGGCTGACCACCGTTTGCAGGGCCAGCACCAACTGCGAGCCGGCGACGATGGAGTCGACGCCCTGATGCGGCATGGCGGCGTGGCAACCATGCCCGCGCACGAAAATCTCGAAGGCGCAGGTGCCGGCCATGACCGGCCCGGGCATGACGGCTATTTCGCCGACCGGGATACCCGGCCAGTTGTGCAGGCCGAAAACGGCCTCGACCGGGAAGCGCTCGAACAGACCGTCCTCGATCATCACCGCGGCGCCGCCTTCGGATTCCTCAGCCGGCTGGAAGATGAAAACAGCGACGCCGTCGAAATCGGGGTGCTGGGCCAGATGCCGGGCCGCGCCGAGCAGCATGGCGGTGTGGCCGTCATGGCCGCAGGCGTGCATTTTCCCGGCGTGCTTCGAGTGGTGCGGAAATTCGTTCATCTCGGCCAGCGGCAGCGCATCCATGTCGGCACGCAGGCCGACCATTTTCGTCGAGGTGCCGGCGCTCAGGACGCCGACGACGCCGGTTTTGGCGATGCCGCGATGCACTTCCAGACCGTAGCGTTCAAGTTCGCGGGCGACGATGTCGGCCGTGCGGTTTTCATTGAAGGCGAGTTCCGGGTGGGCGTGGATGTCGCGGCGCAGCGCGGTCAGTTCGGCCAAAAATGGAAGATCGAGCAAAGGGAATGTTGGGGGCATGGTCGTCTCCTGTTTTTTATATTATGCCGCGGGTTGATACGGGGCGCCGCCTTGATTATGCTCTGCCTCCATGAAACTCATTCTCATCAGCGGTCTCTCCGGCTCGGGCAAATCGGTCGCCCTGAATCTCCTGGAAGACGCCGGCTATTACTGCGTCGACAACCTGCCGGTGGTGATGCTGACCTTTCTCGCCCGCATGCTCAAGGATGAAGGCGTGCAGAAAGTGGCCGTGGCCATCGACGGCCGCTCCGGGCACGGCATCGACCTCGTCCCGGAAAAACTCGAAACCTTGAAAGAAGCCGGCATCGAGCCGACTTTCCTGTTCCTCTTCTCGAACGAGGAAACGCTGCTCAAGCGCTACTCCGAATCCCGCCGTCGCCACCCGCTGGCCACGGCCGAGCAGACGCTGGTCGAAGCCATTCGGGCCGAACGCACCTTGCTCGAACCGATCTCGACGCTCGGCCACCGCATCGACACGAGCGACATGAAGGCCGCCGGCCTGCGCGAATGGGTGCGCCAGTTCATCGAGGCCGAACCCGGCCAGGGCCTGACCCTGATGTTCGAGTCCTTCGGTTTCAAGCACGGCATCCCGCTCGACGCCGATCTGGTCTTCGACGTGCGCTGCCTGCCCAACCCGCACTACGACCCGGAACTGCGCCCGCTGACCGGCCGCGACCAGCCGGTCATCAACTTCCTCGAAGCCGAGGAAGATGTCCGCCACATGCGCGACGACATCTGCCGCTTCGTCGCCACCTGGCTGCCCTGTTATATCCGCGACAACCGCAACTACCTGACGGTCGCCATCGGCTGCACGGGCGGCCAGCACCGCTCGGTTTACATGGCCGAATGGCTGGCCAACGAATTCGCCACGCGGGCCCGGGTGCTGGTCCGCCACCGCACGCTGGCCGGTAGCTGAGCGACGGCCCGGCACCAATCCCACGGTCAACCGGAAAAAATGGCCAAAATTGAAATATCTCCCCGCCGGCCATGTCCTGGCTGGCGCTGATCCGCCCCGGCGACTGGCTGATCATGCTGCTCAGCGCCGCCGCCGTTGGCGCCAGCATCCCGGTTTTCTGGCAGGGCGGCCTGGCCGACCGCGCCATCATCCGCCAGGAGGGCAAGGTTTTCGCCGAAGTCGACCTCAAGGCGCGCAAGCAATACGAAGTCAGCGGCCCGCTCGGCACCACGCTGATCGCCGTCGAGCCGGGCCGTGCCCGCGTCGTCTCCGACCCCAGCCCGCGCCAGTATTGCGTCAAGCAAGGCTGGCTCATGCGCCCCGGCGAAATTGCCATCTGCGCCCCGAATCGCGTCAGCGTCCAGATCGCCGGGCGGACCAAGGTCTATGACTCGATCAGTTATTGAGTTAACGGTCACCGCCGAGGACCGCCGCGTCGCCTGGCTGGCCACGGCGGCGGTCGGCCTGTCGCTGGTCGACGCCGCCATCCCGTCGCCGCTGCCCGGCGTCAAGCCGGGGCTGGCCAACATCGTCACCCTCGTCGTCCTCACCCGCTACGGCTGGGGCACGGCGGTCTGGGTCAGCGCCCTGCGGGTTTTGGCCGGCAGCCTGCTGCTCGGCTTCTTCCTCGCCCCCGGCTTCTTCCTGTCGCTGACCGGCACCACGCTCAGCCTGCTCACCCTCGGCCTCGCCCGCCATCTACCGGGGCGCTGGTTCGGCCCGGTCAGCCTGTCCATCCTCGCCGCCTTCGCCCACATCGGCGGCCAGTTGCTGCTCGCCCGCGTCTGGCTCATCCCGCACGACGGGGTCTTTCTGCTCACCCCGATCTTCGCCGCCGCGGCACTGGTTTTCGGCACCATCAACGGCCTGATCGCGGCTAAACTGCTGGCTGAACCTGCGCCCTCGGATACGCCCAATGTCTAAAACGATTTGCCTCGCGCTGACCGGTGCCTCCGGCATGCCCTACGGCCTGCGCTTGCTCGAATGCCTGCTCGAAGCCGGCTGCCAGGTGCAGTTGCTCTACTCGCAAGCATCGCAAGTCGTCGCCAAGCAGGAACTGGATTTCGAACTGCCGTCGCGCCCAAGCGATGCCAAGGCCGCCCTGCTCGCCCGCTTTCCTGCGGTCAACCCGGAAAAACTGGCGGTTTTCGGCCGCGAGGAATGGTTTGCCCCGGTCGCCTCCGGCTCCAACCCGCCGGATGCCATGGTCGTTTGTCCGTGCAGCATGGGTACGCTGGCCGCCATCGCCCAGGGACTGGCCGACAACCTGATCGAACGCGCCGCCGACGTCGTCCTGAAAGAAGGCCGCAAACTCGTGCTGGTGCCGCGCGAAACGCCGTTTTCGGCCATCCACCTCGAAAACATGCTGCGTCTGAGCCGCGCCGGCGCCGTCATCCTGCCGCCCAGCCCGGGCTTCTACCACCACCCGCAAAGCGTCCAGGACATCGTCGATTTCGTCGTCGCCCGCGTCATGGACCAGATCGGTGTGCCGCACACGCTGATGCAGCGCTGGGGCGAGGAGCGCTGACATGGGCTGGTTCGACTTCGTCCGCTCGCCGACCGGCAACGCCGTCGAAACGATGCGCATCCCGCTCTTCCCGCTCAACACCGTGCTTTTCCCGGGCAGCGTCCTGCCGCTCAAAATCTTCGAGCAACGCTACCTCGACATGGCCGCCGCCTGCATGAAAGACGGCTCGCCCTTCGGCGTCTGCCTCATCGAAAAAGGCAGCGAAGTCGGTGCCACCGCCGAGCCGCACGCGGTTGGTACGCTGGCCAGCATCGGCGACTGGGAGATGGAACAGCTCGGCATCCTGATGATCACCGCCCACGGCAGCCGGCGCTTCCGCATCATCGAAACCAGCGTCGGCGCCAACAACCAGCTCGAAGCCAGCGTCGAACTGCTCGCCGAAAGCGGCCCGACGCCGCTACCGCCCGAACGCCTGCGCCTCGTCCCGCTGCTCCGCCGCGTCGTCGACGACCTCGGCACCGAACGCCTGCCCGAACCGCACCGCTACGACGAGGCCGAATGGGTCGGCTTCCGCATCACCGAAGTCCTGCCCATCCAGAACCTCGCCAAGCAAAAACTGCTCGAACTCGACGACCCGCTCGCCCGCCTGGAAATCCTCGAAAAATACCTCGACCAGCGAAAACTGCTCGGTTGACTGCCGCGAAAAGTGAAACGGCGACGGGAATCACTCCCCCCGCCAACTCCGCCGGTTATTGATCAGAAGGTCTCTTGCCTGGATAGCACGCCGCTCTGGACTCGCCGTTGATCGCCACAAGACATTTCGAAAATCCCACAACCGGATGTCGACCGAAGGCAAACTCAGCCGCCGATACCGCCCCGCCGTCCAACAGTCAGCCAATACCGCAGGGAGGCAAAAAAATTGTTGGGTTCGAATGGCTTGGTCACGAAGTGGTTCATTCCCGCCTCAAGGCAACGCCGGCGGTCTTCGGCGAAGGCATTGGCGGTCATCGCAATAATGGGAATGTTCTGCCAGCCGGGCAGTTCGCGAATCTGCCGGGTGGCTTCCAGGCCGTCCATGACCGGCATCTGCATGTCCATGAGAACCAGCGCAAAGCTGTTCTGGCGGGCCTGAGCCAGGGCTTCGGCGCCATCGGCCACCGCCGTCACCGTCAGTCCGGCATCCTCGAGGAAGGTGAGCGCCACCTCGCGATTGATCGGTTCGTCTTCCACGAGCAGGATGGCACTGCCGAGAAATTGACTGAGCAATTCCGCTTCGGCGCTGATCGCCCCATCTTCCGGCCTGTCCTCCATGGCACCGGCGGCACTCTTTTCCAGCCAGGCGGTGAACCCGAAGGTGCTGCCCACCCCGACCTCGCTAGTGGCGCCGGATTCGCCCCCCATCAATTCGGCCAGGCGCTTGGTGATGGCCAGGCCAAGACCGGTGCCGCCGTATTTCCGGGTAGTCGAGGCATCGGCTTGCTCGAAGGGCGTGAACAGCCGCGGCAAGATTTCGGGCGCGATGCCGATCCCGCTGTCCTGGACCTCGGCGCGGATTAGAACCTTGCCGTCCCCCTCGTCCAACTGGCGAATGCGGACCGCGACAACACCTGCTTCAGTGAATTTGATGGCGTTGCTGGCAAGATTGAGCAGAGACTGGGTAAAACGCGTGACGTCGCCGCGCACCCGGTGGCCGATCGGCTCGCAGCTTACCGTCAGCTTCAGGGCCTTGGCGGCAGCCTTTTCCTGCAGCATCGAGGCGATGTTGGCGGTGACCTCACTGAGGTCGAAATCACTCAGTTGCAGTTCGAGTTTTTCGGCTTCGATCTTCGACAAGTCGAGAACGTCGTTGATCACGGTCAGCAAATGCTGGGCGGAGCGGTCGATCTTGACGAGCAGTTCTTCCTGCCGGAGATCGACATGGCCACGCTTGAGGATATTGCCAAGGCCGATGATCGCATTCAGGGGGGTGCGGATTTCATGGCTCATATTGGCCAGGAAGGCGCTCTTCGCCCGATTCGCGGTCTCGGCCGCCTGGCGGGCGGCGATCCAGTCCTGTTCGGCCTTCTTGCGGACAGTGTTGTCGATGCTGGTGGACAAGCTGTGCAGAAATTGTCCGTGCTCGTCGTAAACCGCCCGGGCGTTCAAGAGCAAGGGAAGAAGGCTGCCATCCTTGCGCCGGAACTCGATTTCCAGGCCACCCAATTCGCCGGCGGCCAGGAAGCGCGGGAAATTCTCCTGAAAGATTGCCTGGCTTTCAGGCGTCATCAGATCCATGGCCCGCCGCTGGCCGACAATTTCCTCGCGGCGGTAACCTAGCCAGTCGCACTCCGTCGCATTGATATTGACGAAAACGCCATTGGCGTCCAGCGAATGGTAGCCGCAGGGCGCCCGGTTGTAGAGATCAGACAATTGGCTGGTCCGCTCGCCGACGAGCGCCTCCAGCGAGTTGCGATGGCGTTCCAGTTCGGCTTCGACACGCTTGCGCTCGGTGACATCAGCGACCGTGGCCAGAGCGTAGTGCTCCCCATCCACGTCCATGCTGCTCAGGCTGATTTCGACGAAAAACTCGCTGCCATCGCGACGGACACCACAGATATCGCGGACCACGGACATCGGCCGCTTTTGCCCCGGCGTGCTGAAGAAGGCTTTCCTCTCCCCGACGTGGCGCTGGCGGATACTCTCCGGTACCAGGATTTCCACAGACAGGCCGAGGAGCTGCCCCGGGGCGTAGCCGAACATCTTTTCCACGGCCGGGTTGGCCATGACCATACGACCGCCCTGGTCGACAACCAGCAAGCCCTCCAGGCTGGACTCCCAGACCTGGCTAAAACGCACTTCGCTGCTTTCCTGAGCAACCTCAGCCCGGTACAGATCGGAAATATCGACAAAAGTCAGGACGGCGCCGGCATTGTTCCCCACTTCATTCCGGTAGGGATCGATCTGCATCAGGAAATGAAACTCGCCCTGATTGACCCGCTCCACCACCGAGGTACCGCTGGCCAGGACACCATTGATGTTGGCGCGCAGGTCAGGCAATTGCAGATGACAGGGAATACCGAACAGGGACTGCCCGAGGTCGCCGGCCACCAGGCCGAAGATGCGGGTTGCCAGCGGATTGTAGCGGGTGACGCGCCCTTCCCGGTCCACCACGACCAGGCTGTTGCGAATCGAATTCTGGATATTGCCCAGCGTGTTGTTGAGGAGCGTCGCCTCCTGGGACTTGACGCGCAACTCGTCATTGAGAGTGGTCAATTCCTCGTTGGACGACTGAAGTTCTTCGTTGGAAGCCTGCAACTCCTCGCTGGACGACTGGACTTCTTCATTGAGCGACTGGAGTTCCTCGTTGGAAGCTTCCAGTTCCTCGATGACCGCCTGCAGGTGTTCGCGGGTGTCGGCCAGCTCCTGGCGCAGTCGCACGATGTCCTCGGTCCGGCCATCGTCCAAGCTGGCGACGACGGCGCCGGATGGCAGACGGGTTTCTTCGAAATTGAAAAGGTAAGTCCATTCTCCACTGTCGGGTGTCGAATCGACCCGCCGGAGGACCGGACGGACCCGCAAGGCTTCGCTACCGACCATGATCTCGACCGGAACGCCCTCCAGATGGCTCAGCCCCTCCTGGATCAGCCGGTAGCCGATGGCTTTCAGCTCGTTGCGCAACTCCGGCAGGCAGAGGGCGAATACCGAAAAATCGGCAGTGTCCTCGGGCAGCGAAAAATATCGTCGCGAGGAGCCAAAAAAGTGCAGGGGTTCGAAGCTGCCATTGACCAACACCCCCGGGGGACCATAGGCCCCGGCAATGGTCGCCAGGGCTGCACTTTGCAGCGACTGCCGCTGGGGAGCGACGTTGGCTCTGGCCAGAATCGGGCGAATGGCGCCGGAAATCGGCATGGCAAGACGGGCAAAACGCAGGGGGCGCGGCGCCGTTCCGGTCCGCCGGCGATAGACTTTCTGGCCACCGTCCAGGCTCTCGAACAAGGGCGAATTGAAGCCGGTGGATTCCGAGCGGCCGAGCAGCAACAGGCCATCCGGGTTCAAGGCATAGTGGAAAGTATTGATCAGTTCGGTCTGCTGCTCGGGTTTGAAATAGATCAGCAAGTTGCGGCAACTGATCAGATCCATCTTGATGAAAGGCGGATGGGCAGTGACATCATGGAGCGAAAAGACGCAGAGTTCGCGGATCGCCTTCTTGATCCGCCAGTCACCGCCTTCCGGGGCAAACCAGCGCTCCTGGCGCTCCGCACTGAGGCCGTCCAGGCCTTCGCTCGGGTAGACCCCGACCCGGGCGAACTCGAGAGCACCTTGGTCGATGTCGGTAGCGAAAACGTGAACGGCAAAACTACTCAGGCGCTCAGCCAGGATTTCGGCCAGCAGAATGGCGATGGAGTAAGGCTCTTCGCCGGTGGCGCAGCCCGGCACCCAGACCCGGATGGAGTCCCCGGGAACCTTGCCGGCAACCAGGCGGCGCAGGGTTTTTTCCAGTGCCTCGAAGGCCGCCGGGTCGCGGAAAAATGATGACACCGAGATCATGAACGACTGCTGCAGCCTCTGCAGTTCCTCCGGCTGCGCCGTCACATGGGCCAGATACTCCTCGAGAGAGCCCAGACCCAGAGCACGGCAACGGCGGATAGTCTGGCGGCGCAGCGTATTTTCCTTGTACTGATCGAGGTCGAGGCCGGTCGCCGCAGTTACCCGGCGGAAAAGCTCGGCAAAGGTCTGGTTGCTGGCATCGAGTGGTTCCGCATTCCTGACCTCCTTGAGCCCATCAACCTGGTTCAGCCAGTCGGCGATCTGGTCTACGCCGCCGATCAGATCGACGACGCCGGCCACGATGGCCGCTTCGGGCATGCCGGTCTGCACCGCCTCTTCCGGCAACTGGACGATGACCGTGCCGCGCATCGCGTTGATCGCCCCGGCCCCGGCGGTTCCATCATGTCCCGAGCCGGAGACGATGACGGCAACCGCCCGGTCACCAAAGCATTCCGCCACGGACTGAAAGAGCAGGTCGACAGAAGGGGCGATGTGGCTTGTCTCGTCGCTTGTTGTCAGGGCGAGGCATGCACCACGCACCTCGATGTGATGGCCGGGAGGACAGACATAAACATGGTCGGCCAGCAGTCGCTCGCCGCCGCGAGCCTGGACCACGGTCATTTCGCTACGGTCGGCCAGGAGTTCCGGCAGGTTGCTCGGATGCTTGGGCGACATGTGGTGCGCCACCACATAGACCGCTGTGCCCTGGCGCTTCAAGCCACGAATGATGGGGCGCAGCGCCTGCAAGCCGCCCGCTGATGCGCCAAAGGCGACGACGCGAAGCGCTTGCTGTTCATTCCCGTTTGCTGCCAAAGCCCCTCCAGACGGGATGCCAAGGGATCCCTGCAGAATCATCACAAGCGATTCACAATTCGCACAGATTGTAGCCAGCCCGACCACTAGCTGCCATCCTTTATTTGGATCGCGACTATGTCGTTTCGCAGGCCAGCAATTTCAGGAGTCGGGCGCCAGCAAACCGCATGATGAACGGATGATTGAAAGTGGCTTTCAGTAGCCCGACTTCGACAACAAAAAAGCCAACCGCTGACGGTTGGCTTTTTTTGCAGATCAGCGACCTGCCTGAATTCGATGTGGAGCGGGCGATGGGAGCCATACCGCCCACTCATTTGCGGCGCAAGACGTTGATTATTAAAGGCGGCTACAGCAGGCGACTACTCCATGTGTAGGATGGTTATGTAGTGGGAGTCTATAGAAATTTGGGCATCACGCAACCCGTTATTCCTAGCGCACCATGCGGCATGCCGGCGGCCTGAGCCTTGTTCGCCAATATGACGAGGTTGTTTGCTAACAGTGCAGGAATCTCGGGAAATGGTTTGCCCGTCTCGGCTCGACAAGATCGGCGCCGTTGCTGTGCGGTCATGTGGCTGTCATGGACAACTGTCAGAATATGAAGGCTTCATCGTGCCGCGCCGCATGGCGCGCATTTTTGATGTTGCAGATACTGCGGTCCGGAAAGCTTCCGCGCAGCTATTCGTCATTCACCGCTGTAGTCATCAGAACAATCAAAAAATGAAAATCGTTATTTCAGCGTTGCTCGTGGCAATCAGCAGCGGTGCATTCGCAGAGCAAGACCCCGCATTTTGCAAAATGGCCGGGGCGCTTGCTCAAGGCATAGCACAGGACAGAGAGCGAGGCGTGCCTTACAAAGTAGAGATTAGAAATATTGATGCGAATTGGGATGGATCGCAAAGCACCAAAGGGATTTTGGCTCTTGCAAAATCCGCTGTAAAAACTGTGTATCTCGATATGCCAAAACTGTCACCGGAAGGTGCTTATAAACTTTACTATGTGGCATGCATGGCAGCTAACTAAGCTGCAAAGTGTTGTCGAACGCATTCATAAACGCATACTGAGGCGGGGTATATGGTGTTAAGAAAAAGTGGTTATTTCCTGCTTCTAGCGTTGTCGAGCCATGTATATGGTGAAGGTTTAACATTAGCAAAATGTTCCGATATTAAGAATTCAACACAGCGTTTAGCTTGTTACGACAGGTATGTCCCAGAAGTAGTAAAGCAACAAAGCGATGCTAAATCATCTTTGGTTTCTAAAAAAAACGAAGAAGCCGAAGCGGCAATAAATGAGCAAAAAAAATTGGTGAAAGACACGTTGCGTGAGTTGCGCAAGTTAGGTACTGCAACCGAAGTCGGCGTATCTAAGGTTGAATATTCACGGAGAGTAATTGATTCGGCTTCAGTTATCGCGCTGAATATTACCGATATCAGCGACGCGCGAGTTCAACAAAAAATAAAAGACAGCATTACGGCATTTACTGACGCAAATGAATATTGGGAATTAATGATTCGACATGAGTACGTCAAATCTTTTTTTGATCGCTATGGAGATAGTCTTGCGAAATATGGAGTGTATTTATCTGCATATTCCTATACACGCGGCACATTCAGGGACTGGGGTATGACTCAGGTGTTATCTCCAATATGGGCAACCGCAAAAAATAGTATTGCAGAGGCTGAGAGCCTAGCTAACGGTTCAAGTCAACAGCAATAAATCGGCCAAGTAGGTAGCGATCTTGTTTCAATTCTTGAGGTATTGATAAACAGTTTCCCGGCTGATACCGAACCCCCGGCTATTTTTCAGCCATTCGCGCAATAACGCTTCACTGTTGCCAGGCTCAGGCCGAAGTTTTCAGCAGTCTTGGCAATGCTGGCGCTGTTCTCTTTGCGCCATGTCTTAACCTTCTCGGCGTCGTCGGCAAACGGGCGGCCAAGACTGGTTTTCCCTTTGTGTGTCTTGCCGGTTTCTGCCAGGGCGGCACGAGCAGCAGCGCGGCCAGAATCACAACGCTCTTTGATACGCTGGCGCTCCATGTCGGCGACCTGTGCCAACACCGCCAGAATCAATTCGCCGACGCCCCGACCAATCAAACCCAGGCCATGAACATTCACGCTCACGCCCTTGTTAAGCATGGCGCGAACAGTAGCTTGAACGTCTAGCGCATCGCGGCCAAGACGATCAACTGCATAAACGAAAACCGTATCACCATCACGGACAAACTTGAGCAGATCGGCGAAGCCAGGACGGTCGGCGGCGGGTACGGCACCGCTCACGCCTTCGTCCGAAAACTCTTTGTCGAATCCACCGCCAAGCGCAGAGCGTTGAGCGTCAATAGACTGATCCGTTGTGCTGACGCGGAAGTAAGCGATTCGTGCAGACATAATTTTTCTCCTGTTAGGCTCAAAAGGTACGCCCCATTTCTGAGCTTGGTTCGAAACTTGATTTCGTATGTTGTGAGCCATCATGCTGGCATGCCTTAGGTGTGGCTCACAACTTACAACTTGTGAGCATGATAACGGCGCGCACATGAATAGTCAAATAAATGTCATGATGACTTGATGCTGACTTGATTGTGTGGTATTCTGACCACGTCATCACTATCGGAATCACAATGGAACCAGAGACTCTTCTAAGCACCCAAGCTGCCGGCGATTGGCTACATGTAGCCATGTCGGATAAATCGTCAACATACTGGCAGCAAGCACTTATCAACAATAGGCGTGCAGATCGGAACCCTCCGCACCGTATCCCTTTCACGCAGATTGGGCGTGGTGCGTTTTACACAGAAGCTGACCTGCAAGCTTTCAGCGAGTTTGAGAAAAGCCGTCGAGTCGGTGCCATCAAACTTTCGTCCAGGACTGCTGAAGCTATGCGTGCGTTCGGTGGCACTACGCAGGGCAGACCATTCAAGGGCGGCAGTGCGAGTCCGCAGGTTGCCAACAACAACGCCGGCGTATTCGTGCAGACCGTCATCAACGAGCCGTTGATGATCTTCGCCATGACGCCAGGGCAGGCTATCGAGTTCGGCGCAGATCTGCTTGAAGCCGGTCAGACGGCACAGCGCATGAGCAGCGACGCCGTACAGAACCAGCCCGACTTGAGCAGGTACGAAGCCATCACGAATAACCAAGAGATCAAAATTATGCGAAAGACAAAATCATGAAAACCAATACCCCAACCCTGTCTGTTGCAGAAACTGACTATCTACTTCGGTCGGAACTTGGCCCACTCCGTAACTGGACGAACTTTCTCTCTGATTGCAAGCGGGGAAAGCAAGACCTTGCGGGGCATACTCTTCTGCCATGCGCGATGAAGCAAGATCGAAGAGCGTTCCGCCCGGTCTATTCTGTTGCAGACATCAAAGCCTTCATAGTCGCCGTGAAGGCAGCAGTGCCTTCTGCAGGCAAGGCCCGTATTACTCCGGTTGTCTTGTGCATCGATGATGGCCGCGGTTGGCGTGCAAACAGATTCGGCAAAGATGGTTCGGCGATCATGCCGCGCCGTATTTCCGGTGGCAGCGGCTCTGGCTTCTGGATACATTGAAACCCGACTGGGGCGGCGGTTTCCGCCTCAAACCTTGAGAGGAAGTAACAAATGAAATTATCAACTATTCAGGACACAGCAGATTTTCTCGAAGATGCTGCCCATCTTGAAGCGCCTGTTGCTATCGGTAGCCGGGTATTCAATTCCGGCGTCGACGCCAACGGCAAAGAGTTCGTGATGATTGTCCATAACGAGGGAAACAGCGACGTGACCTACATCTAAGCAGGGGCGCCGGGAAAGGTCATTGCTTTTCCCGGCAGTCTTGCCTTGCGAGTAAGTCAGCGCTGACTGACCAAAGCCAGAAAAAGCCGCCAACTGGCAAAGACCAGCGGCGGCAAAATGAATATTGAATATGGATTATAGCGCATACCCGGTTAGCCGAAAGGCATTCAAGGCGACAGCTTGTATCGACAGGTTGTATGTCGAAATCTGCACGTCCCGCCATACTCAATTCCAATGGATTCAAGATTGGCTGGAAGCTGAAACGGGCATAGTTCATTTCGTCGAACCAATCGACAAACAAGAAGACAAAGGCAACATCGCAACGACGTTTCGAATCTGGTTCCATGACGATCTAGCCAATGATGCGAAGGAGTTGCAGTGCATTTTTCTTGACCTAGCGATGACCTATCCGTTAGTCACTGCGCCGCGCATTGTTGCCATCGAAGTGGCCTGTGACTTCCGGCATAAGCAACAGTCGGTTAAGGAATTGCTTGCCTTCAACCATCGGGTGCAATCGAGTTTTTTTGTTGGCGACAAAGTTGGTGGTGTCGCCGTCGGGAAACTGTTCTCTCGTGGCCTAAAGCATCGGCAATTTGATCCGGCCCTGATTGACACTCCCACTAAGGGCAATCGGTATCTTGATCTTGCTGGAAATCGGATCAATCCGGAATTCAATCTTCGCGTCGGCAACAAAGATGACGATCTGTCTTGGCAAATATATTTCAAGCAGCACGACCGCATCAAGGTTGTTGGCGATGAGCAGCCAAAGCTGGATAAAGAGGATTGGCGGGTACGGATCGAGACAACGATTCAGGGCAAGGCGCTAACGACGCTTGGCCTCGTGACGCTTGATGACCTGCGGCGCTTCCGGTTTGACAAGCTGGCACACCTGTTCCGCTTCCGTCGTCCTGTAGCGCCGGAGTCGCTGGCGACCGCAGGCGATTGGTACAAGTTCGAGGTTACGAACATCAATCTGATTCGCAAGCTTAACGACGCAACGCCTGCACGTGGCATGCACAGCTTCGATTGCATCGGACGCCATACCAAGAATCGCAAGTGGCGCGCGGAGAGTCGGCACATTGAGCCGGATGACGAGCTTCAGAACGCTGTGAAAGGGGCGCTCAAGCGTCTGCGCTGTGGTGGGGACTGCGCCAATTTTAGTGACAAAATATCGGGGGCGGGGCTTGGAAACCCGTATGGCTACGACATAGGGGAAGAAACGCCTATTAACTGCATAAATACCCTACAGCAACACGGCCATACTGAAGACAATCAACATCCTGACAACAGATCACCCGCCACCAATCAGCGCTCACCTTCCCGGTTGCCTGCATCGGCTTCGCCTCTCCAGTCAGTGACCACACCGGGTAGCGCCGACGATCAGCACAACCACGATGACGCAACGCTGGCGACGGTGGCAAAGCCACCGCGCACACCATGATCGACAACACCAGAAACGATTTATACGATTTTAGGAACTCGTGCCCACAAACAACGCATACCGTTTATGGGTTCTCAACACAGAAACCATGTCGGAAACCTTGACGGCAAAGCGTCGGTCACGTCTGCCAAAAGGAAGAAGTCTTAGGTGGATAAGAAGACCTTGAAGGGGTAGCTTTCATTAACGGCGAGCATTTTTTGATCAAGTCTTATAGCTCCAAAACTGCGCCGGGGGCGGCAGGATTTCCCGCTCTACTCAGAGCGTTCTATATCTGCTTTGCCATTCAGATCGAGCGACAATCTGAAAAATTTTGGCTCGTTAGCTCGAAGGATTGTCTCTCGTTGAGTCCAATTTCCCGACCCCGCAGAACACAGCCCTTTGCCTTGAGGGTCGATGCCGACTCGAAGCACGTGCTCGCCCGGTTCAACGAAGAAGCTAGATGTTTCGGCGACGTCAAGGCGCGCAGCCAATACGCCGTTGATCCAAAATCCGTAATAACACCCGCTGCCAAGAAACCCGTCGTCTCTGGTTACTACTGCCGTAGCGCTGTTGGTCGCGGTTTTATCTTGAAAAGCAAAAATCCGTTCCTTTGGTGCAGGCTTCGCTTGAGAGGCTGGAAGCGGTGTAGTCGCACAACCGGCAAGCACCAACACACCAACGAGGGTAACAACAAGAGTTCTCATGACAGGCCGCTGAAGTAAGGAAGACAACAGCATACGGCGGCGACGTTACGCTTTTTGTTTCAATATTTTTGACCTTGCAGCACTGAGCTTCAATCGTAGCGCCCATTTAATCGCCTTCAGGCCATCTTGAGACTTGAACGGTGCAACATCAGCGACGGCGGCAAAGTCGAGTCTATCAATTACCGGCTTCAGTTTTTCGGCGGCACGGTCCTTGATATAAACATTCGCGGATTCTGTTTCACCTCGAACGTGTCCGGCAATCTCGGCAATGACGCGCTCCCCAATTTCTGGATTTTCAAGATGACCTAGCGCCGTTAAGAAAGTATGTCGAAAGCTGTGAAATGTCTTTCGGCCATCACGCTTCATGCCCAACGTCTTTCCTAAATACCGCTCGTTAAACCATGAACCCGCAGGTTTCCCATATCCCTTAACGTCATCATGTTTGAGTTCCGGAAAAAGCCGTTTGTGTCCGGCCTTTTTCAATGCTTCGACATAAACGATCAAGCCAAGCCGGACCAAACAATCATGCATTGGAACGATGCGCTCTGAATTGATCGTCTTTAGAGAACCATCCGGGCCAATGTCGTTTCCGCCGTCGTCTTTGATCTTGTCCCGGTCATCAAGATTGAAATCGAAATACCAAACACCTGACTCACTCTTAACGATGTCTTTTAGATACAACTGGCTTAATTCATTTATTCGACCACCAACAAACAAACCAACGAGCGGCAACCAATAGTAGTGCGGCCTCCAGTTTGTAGAGCCGCTCTTATTGAATTTACCCGTTCCAGTTTTGAACCAGTCTGCCGAAAATATCAGCGCCAAATCATCATCCGAAAATTCATCCCGGTTATCCTGTTTCTTTTTCTTGTTCTTTTTATCATCCTTGCCGAAACCTGACGCGGGATTAAACGCCATCTTTCGCACCCTACTTTCGGTGGCCCAACCCAGTATCTCGCTTAGGCGGCGAACATGTCCATTCACCGTTATTGACTCTTTACGTTTCAGCTTTTCGCGTTCTGCAATTTCGGCAATTTCAGCGAGAGAGTCAGTATTAAATTTTCGTTTCGCCTGATATATGTCTGGTGGCAGTCTGGAAAGTTTTGCCGCATATTCGGTGACGGTTTCAATTTCAATACTGCCAAGTTCAGGGTCGTGCATTAACTCCTGGAACAATCCCGCCTCAGTCGTCATCCGGCTCAGGGTGCCTTGGCACCAAGTCTTCGTTGCTTTCATCAGCGCAAACAGTTCAGAGAAACGCATTTTCCCGTGTCGAGCGGTAATGGGATCAAGCGCGATTGCCGGAACCGCGACAACACCATTTGCTGCGCCTCTGCTGGCCTCTTGCGAATTCCGACCCAAACTGGACAGCCATTCCGACGGAACCTGGACACTGATTCCGAGGCGAACTGGACACTGATTCCGACGGAATCTGGACAGCCCAAAGTCATAACGTAGCACGCGGGATAACCGTGGCACCCTCGG
>JAUYEI010000057.1 GCA_030691385.1 Azonexus sp. | reverse complement strand
GAATACCGCCCATCTGGTAGTGGCAGGTAGGAACGACCGGCAGCGGCTCTTTCAGGCAAGCGACGCCGGCGAACTGCAGGCCGATTTCGTGGATGCCCGGCAGGCGCTTCATGATGGTGGCGGGGTCGAGGTGGGTGATGTCGAGCAGGACGTAGTCCTTGTTGACGCCACAGCCGCGGCCTTCCTTGATTTCAGTCGCCATGGCGCGGGAAACGACGTCACGCGACGCCAGATCCTTGGCGTTCGGCGCGTAGCGCTCCATGAAGCGCTCCTTGCTGCTGTTACGCAGGATGCCGCCTTCGCCGCGCACGCCTTCGGTGATCAGCACCCCGGCGCCGGCCACGCCGGTCGGGTGGAACTGCCAGAATTCCATGTCTTCGAGCGGGATGCCGGCGCGGGCCGCCATGCCCAGGCCGTCGCCGGTATTGATGAAGGCGTTGGTCGAAGAGTAGAAGATACGGCCGGCGCCGCCGGTGGCGAAAATAGTGGCCCGGGCATGGAAAATGACGACCTGTCCGGTTTCCATTTCCATGGCGGTGACGCCGAGGACGTGGCCCTCTTCGTCGCGAATCAGGTCGAGCGCCATCCATTCGACGAAGAACTGGGTATTGGCCTTGACGTTGCGCTGGTACATGGCGTGCAGCATGGCGTGACCGGTACGGTCAGCGGCAGCGCAGGAACGGCGCACCGGCTTTTCGCCGAAGTTCGACATGTGACCACCGAACGGGCGCTGGTAGATCTTGCCGTCATCGGTACGGTCAAACGGCATGCCGTAGTGTTCGAGCTCAACGACTACTTCGTTGGCCTTCTTGCACATGAATTCGATGGCGTCCTGGTCGCCGAGCCAGTCGGAACCCTTGACGGTATCGTACATGTGCCACGTCCAGTGATCTTCCTCGGAGTTACCAAGCGAGGCGGCAACGCCGCCTTGTGCCGCAACAGTGTGCGAGCGGGTCGGAAAGACCTTGGAAAGAACAGCCGTTTTCAGACCGGCTTCGGACAATTGGATCGCGGAACGCAGACCGGCACCACCGGCACCGACGATCACCGCATCAAACTTGAGAACAGGAATACTCACGCTTACAGCCTCCAGAGAATCGCAGCAGCCCACGCGGTGTAACCCACCAGCACAGCAGCGGTCAGGACGTGCAGGGACAGGCGCAGGCCGGTCGGCTTCACGTAGTCCATCCAGATGTCACGCACGCCAATCCAGGCGTGGTAGAACAGACTGACGAAGAAAAGGAAGGTCAGGAACTTGATGACGCCATTGGCAAACACGCCCTGCCAGGCTTCGAAGGTCGACGGACGAACAACCAGCAGGACTGCGGCGATCAGTACTGAATAGACGGCCATGATGACTGCCGTGGCGCGCTGGGCGATCCAGTCGGTCAGGCCGTAATGGGCTCCGACAACATTGCGGTTGATCACAGCAACACCCCCCAGAGAATCAGGGTCAGCGGAATGCTGACAGCAAGGACGACACCCGCCGATTTGCGAGCGGCTTCTTTCTCGATACCGACATGCAGATCGAGCAGCAGGAAGCGGATCCCAGCACAGAAGTGATGAACAAATGACCAAAGAAGACCGGCCAGAATCACCTTGACCGGCAACATTCCAGCAACCGACTTGAAGGCAGCAAAACTTTCAGGGGAGCCCAAACTGGCGCCGAAGAGCCAGAGCAACACCGGGATGCAAAGAAACAAGCCCGCACCGCTGACACGATGAAGAATTGAAACTTTCCCCGGCAACGGCAAGTTTATTGTAGACAAGTCCAAGTTTTTTGGACGTTTCTTGATGGTCATTTCTGCCATGAACGTCATCCCTCGCGTGAAGATGCGGTTATCCGCTTTTACGTGGTTTGAAAAGAACGGTAATTATACATTCAAAACTATGTAGAACCTGCCTTGCAGGGCGCATTCCGACCTAATCCCAAAGCACTGCTTTCTCTCTCACCCCAGATCATTCCGGTAGTAGTGCTGCCGCGTGCAATACAGCCCACGCCGCCACTCCACCGGTTTATTTCCGTAGGTATAAGCCGTTCGCTCAACGAGCAGAAGAGGCTCTCCCAAAGGAACACCAATCATGCTGGCACTTTGAGCATCCGCCCCAACTGCGCGCAAACGTTCTTCAGCATGGATCATGCGCACGCCGAAATCGCTCTCGAACAGGCTATAAAGCGAACGATCGCCGCCGCGCAAGCCCTCAAGTGTCAAGCCGTTGAACAGGTCGGCAACCAGATAAATCTGATCAAAAACCACCGGTTCACCACTGAAACGCAACAGACGCTTGACGTGAACCACCTTGTCGCCCGCTTGCAAACCGAGGACCGCAGCCACCTCCGGTGTCGCATCAATGGTTTCGCAAAAGAACGGGGCGCTGACTGCCTGCGCCGCCTTGCCATCATCCGGCACCAGCCTCAGAAAGCGATAAAAGGAACGCGGGTCGCTATGCGTTGCGACAAATGTACCTTTGCCCTGACGCCTGACCAGCATATTTTCAGCGGCCATTTCGTCAATGGCCTTGCGTACCGTTCCCTGACTCACATTGAATCGCGCGGCCAACTCCCCTTCACTCGGTATTGCATCGCCCGGCCCCCACTCCCCTTCCTCCAGGCTACGAATCAAGAAATCCCTGATCTGGCGATAGAGGGGACTGAAAGTTGGCGAACTTAGGCGGGGAGCAGGACGAGAGGCGTCACGAGTCATGGTCCAAATTTCAGCACATTTTGGCCTTACCGTCCACGAAAAGTTGTCTTATATAAGACATATAAAACAAGTCATCGGTTTGATCCTGCAAAAAGGTCAAGGATTTCAACAGCATCATGCAGCCTGTCCGGCATAAGATGCGCGTAACGTTCCGTCATCTTGATGGACGTATGGCCGAGCAGGTCACGGACCTTTACTAGCTCGACCCCTTCACTGACCAGCCAGCTTGCAAAGGTATGGCGCAGGTCGTGAATCCGGAAATCTTCGATTCCAGCCAGCTTTACAGCTTTCCTAAACAGCCAGTCTAGCGCCTTGACGCGCTCCCCGGTCTTGCCGTTCTTACGTCTAGCGAAGACCCATTGCGTTTTATTGCCTTCCAGCAGGCGTTCTAGCGCCTGTAGGGCGGTTTTGTTCAACGGGATAGCCCTTCGCCTATTGGACTTGGTTTGTTCCGGCCTCAAGAGGATGTAACGCCGTTCCATGGATACATCCGACCACTTGAGCGTAAGCAGTTCGTTTTTCCGGCATCCGGTATGCAAGGCCAAGCGGATGAAATCGGCAAGGTCTGACCGTAGGGTTTCAGCACAGGCGATTAAATCGGCAGCTTCCAAGCGTGTCAGATAGCGAAGCCGGGGCGGTTCTGGCCGTAGCCATTGGTAACGGACGGGATTGACCACCGGGACGCCCCAACGCCTTGCGGCGTGGTTGATCGTCGCAGAGATAACGGATAGCTCCCGGTTGATCGTTCCGGGGCGTATGCCCGCTTTTAATCGCCCTTGGGTGTATCCATGTATGTCAGAGGGCACGAGGGCAACCAAGGGCTTTTCTGACGTATTGGCGAGGAAAGTTTTCAGGACTGAGGTAACGGAATAATGGGACTTGAGGACAAGCCTTGTTTCGTCCAAATACCGTTGAACGGCTTGACTGATCTGGATTTCGTGCATGCCGGGAGGCTACCGCAAACCGTCCAAAACATCGGGAAAAAAGATATTCGGTTCTGTTGTGTCCTAGTTACAAGTTTAGGGGCGGCTACGCCGCCCCAACTCGCAACCGGACCCAAACAGCGAAAAAGCACAAGTCAAAATCAAAACATCCAAGAAGAAACCGCCACCGACACCCCACACGCTATCCAGTCCGTCAGCACCGCAGATGAATAGAGGGGACGAAGAACCCCCCGGAAATCAGCCAGCATCACGCGAACGGCATACCCTAAAAATCGGGACGGCCGATTTTTTCGCCTTTGGCGACCGGGCAGCATGCCGCCGTGACCGGCCAGACCGGGCAACGGTGATGCTGTTGCCCGTCGCAGTACAGCCAGCAATGGCACACCCCGCCATTACTGGCTAACTGCGCGCCTTTGGCGTCTGGCTCCAAGGCGGAAGCCGTTCGAACCGCCTAGCCATAACCCCGGCTAGGCTAAATCAAGGGGGCATTCATAAAAAAACGGTGAAGCTGTTTTTTTACAAAGCTTCCCCCTTGATTTTTCGAGCCGTTCCCGCCTGTCGTAGCGCTTCGCTTGTTTTTGGAAAGTAAGTGCCAGCCATACCGGACGGCAAGAACCGAGGAGCAGGAAATGAACAAAGTAGCCGAACTTTTCAAGAACCGCCCGACCAACACCGCCCGGAACCCAAAACCTTGGGTCGTCATTGAACACGCCGGGCAGGATGACGAGAACATTCAGGGGGATTTTGCAACATTCAAGGAAGCAGAGCGCGCACTAGCTAACTGGTATTTCCAAGACGAGCTGGAAAGCCTCGGGGCGAAGATCATGAAGCGCAACAACGACGGCACCTTGACCACCGAATACTAAACATGAATCGCTACACGCCGCGCAGGTCCGCTGAGTTCGAAGCAAGACAGTTTTGCTTCGCATTCGGTGACGCTTGCCGGTTTGTGGCTGATCTGACAGCAAAGATTAAAAACGATCTGAAAAAATGGGCTTTTAACCTGTTTAAGCCGGTTTTGGCACCCTTTACCCCACCCGAGCAAAGAATTTTAGATCTGAATTTTGAGGATTTCCCACAATGGCAAAAGACCTAGAGAGCATTGCAGGCATTCAGACTTTAGAGCTTCCCGGCGTGACTCGCCCAGGACGAAAGCCGAAGGGAGAGCGCCCTCTTACGAATGCGGAACGTCAAGCAGCCTTTCGGGCTAAACGTGTTGCGCTTGAGACTGGGGAACGCATGGCCGGGACCATCGCCAACCTTGCAGCCGAATTCGACCTGACGAAAGACGAGGTAATCCAGCATCTTTTAAGGTTTGCATTATGTAACAGAAATTGGAAACAGACCGGATTTCCCACTACAATCAGCCGAAAGGAGCAATAGACATGGCATCACTCACATTCGACACCCACCGCTTTGTTATCAGCTTGCAGAAGAGCGGTTTTAGCACCGAGCAGGCCGAAGGCATCAACAATGCTCTAAACGAAGCATTGCAGACGGCAGACGTAGCCACCAAGGCCGATTTGCAGACCGCTGTTAGCGACATCAAAGCCGATGCAGCCGACCAGAGAACCAAGATTGTGCAATGGCTTGCTGCGCTGTTGATTGCACAGGCCGCAGGCATCGCCGCCCTCGTCAAACTTCTGTAAGAGACACCAAAGAGAAAGCCGGGATTTCCCGGCTTTTTTTTCGTTCAGATTTCCGATGGTGGCGGCTTGATCTTCTTGACCTCAAGCATGAGAAGTAGCTGCGATCGTGAGTTGTTTTTTTCTGACCCCCAGAACAAGGCCGGGAATCCCCACCCACCAGACCGGCTTTGATTTTCGGTCTTTTCATCCATACCAGCCAGAATGACTAGCTCCCCATCCATGACATTTACCACCGTGTCAGCTTCCCGCTTAAGAATAGTGGGACTATCAATGTTGCTAGTTGTAGTCAGAGCAAAGCTAGAGACTTGCTGACCGACACGAATACGGATTGAATCTTTCATCACCTTGGGAGCCACCGTTACCACGACACCGGCTGTTTTGTATTCAACGGACTGGACAGCATTCCCGCCCTGATCCTTGACCGCCGACGCCCTAACCGGCACCTCAGAACCCACAACAAAACGCGCCTCTTCGCCATCCGCAACACGCAGAGTCGGCTCTGCCAGATACTTGAACCGCCTGTCACCATCAATCAAACCTAGCGCCGCTTGAATATTGACGCCATTGAAAGAAATAGCGTTACCAAGAGGCGAACCGGCTTGGTAGTTTGCCCCCAGTTTGCCACCCAACGCCGACAGCGCCAGCGATAGCGACTTAGACGAATTATCGCCTTCCGTGAATTCCAGCAAGGCCGCACGAATTGACAGGGTTTGCGCCTCGATATCGACTTCTTCGAGCAGCTTTTTAGCCCTTGCGGTTACTTCTTCATCCCCGGCATAGACCAACACATCCCCCTTACCCTTGTTTTCCGGAACATAGGCACCGGCCAACTTGGCAACCGTGGCGAGAAACTCCATGGATTTACCACGCGGTTTGTGGAAACCAACAGACTTAGGCGCTTGGCCATTCTGGTAGTAGGTCAATTGGTTTTGTTGTTGCTGGCCGAACATGCCGAAGGGCTGACCCATAGCATTTACACCGAACGGGTTTTGAATCTGGCCAGACTGGGGAACCGCACCGGCAACCGATGGCACCGGCGACACCTCGACAACAGGACCAATCTTTTCAAGGTAGAGAATCCCCGCCCGTTCATTGACAGCCACACCGGCACCCTTGAGCACCTCAGAGAGCAAACCGGGCACCTTTTCCCGCTCCATATTCTTGACGGACATGGAGAACTTAAGCGTGTTGCTCAAAACTTCCGGCGTCATCACATAATCACGCTGCAAATAGCCTTTTATGACCACTTCAACCAATTCATGAACACCCACCCCTTTTAACTCAAAAGAGATACCCGCAGCAAATGCGGTATTAATCGACAGTAACAGAATCAAGATTAGTTTTTTCATTTTGCGACCCTATACCAACCACCCTCTACGAGATAACGCATACCGTCATTATCAGCCTTTGAAGCCGTCGCCAATTTATAACGACCATCGGTTAATAAAACATTAGTTAAACCCTCGTTATCAACAATACCCGTAACGAAAACATCACTCTTAATTTCTTCTTTAATAACTAGATTCTGCGTCTGGCCTTTTTCTGTATTAACAAACCGACCACCAAAGAAGCCGCCGACCGATCCAAGAACCAGACCGATAATCATAGCCATAACAATTATTCGTTTATACATTTCGAATACCGACATATAACGCCCTCGCAGATGATAGGGCGACAAATAAGAATAAAGATTTTGATTGCCTAAATTGCCGTCAATTATTTGAAAGCTGTTATAGGCATCATATAAATCTTTGCCAAAGAATTTCCACTTATCAAACGTCGGGGCATTTTGACCAAAGCCATAGAAAAAATGGGTTACATGAATCTTTGGAAACTTCAAAGGCTTGCCGGTAAAGAATTTCACCAGAGGACCAAGCACCGGCACCATGACTTTATCCAGGCGCTTGGTTACACCGTGAATATCAATCAATGAATCACGGATAGCCCCATCTAATAATTTTGGATGCTGGCAAATAAGGCACAAATCCCACCCGTATTTTCTGGACTGGGCAAACCAATTGATTAGGGCTTGCCGGTCTTGACCTTGCCACTGGCGAGCAGACAGGAAGGTTACGACTTCATCCAATACGAGAAGACCATTGTTTTCTTCGTTGAAGTCTTCCGTCTGTTCAGGTTGCCCCTGATCATTCCAGAACAGGCCAGCATTGCCGAGCGGAAGCCGAGACAGGTCAGACGCTATCGGCCAATCCGGGACGCGATAACAAACCGTTCTGTTAGAGGCATGCGCCAAATGCTCAACGTTTATATCCAGATTTGTAGCAATCGGGCGATTAGACCCGATGTAATTCCGCATCAAGGCTAAAGCGGAAAGGCTTTTTCCATTTCCTCTTTTGCCAGTAAGAAGAAAAGCGTCTGACATTTAATTAGCCGAAGTAACCGCTTTAATAGTCATCAACTGATGCGAGTACAAGAAAGCCGCTACATCGGTTGTTAATACGGCAGTCATGCAAGTCGCAAAATTAGACGGCAATAAAGAATGAAACATCATTAAAAGGGTTTGATTTGGAATCAAGACCATGACCGCTGTTAATAGACCGTTAATTGCCACATAGAACGCGACAGTGACGGCAAGCAACGTGGCCGACACTGCACCACCGAAAGCGATTTTCTTACCGACCCACGAAGAGAAAAGCGTGAATAAGCCCGAGAAAACCGAAGAAAAGAAAGCCGACATTTTGCCCATTTAAGCCCCCTGATTAACCGTAGTAAATCGACGCCAAACATACCAGACTGTCCAAACACCCAACATATAACCAAGGATGGCGCGGACGAGTTCCAGCTTATCGCAAATATCTAGCTGGACATTCGGAGCGGCAAGCGTTCCGGTAATTCTGTTATGTAACGTAAAGTCAAATACGAGCGGAGCGCATGCCGTTACATTACCGGGCATTAAGGACGGCAGCCAATCCGTGCCGATTGTCGGCAATGAATCTTTAGAGTTTTCTAACTGGGTTTTATTCTGGTCTAGCTTGTCATTGATTTCCGAATTACGAGGAGTCGTAAAACTATCTTTTCCATCGAATTGCGAATCATCGATATTACAAGCCGGCGTACCGGGCAGACCGCAGGTCTGTAAGTCCGCCGGCTTTGTCTGATCTTGCGTGACAGTCGGGGTATTGGTGGCCGTAGTGGGGTCAGTCGTGACCGTGGGCGCAGTTGCAGCCGTGGGGGAAGACATGGAACCCGGAGCCGTCTGAGTCTGGACAGACGTAACCGCCGACGTTGTGGCATCAATGGTGGCAGTCGTTGTCTTGATCTGAGTTTGCGTAGCCGTCTGGATTTGCTGGATTTCCTTGACGGTGTAAGTCTGAGCGCCCGGCGTGACTTCCCACATTAAGGGCTGACCGCTGGAATTGGTTCCATAAGCAATCACTTTGCCGTCACGGATCATCGGGGCTATTTTTGTGCCGTCAGCCGTAGCCCCGCAATTCATATCACTGGCCGTAGCAAACTGACCATTGGATAAAAGAATATCGCAAGCCTTGTCATCTGTTGCCTGACGAGGATTTGAGATAACACACGAACCGTTCGACATGGTGTAACCGGATGGGCAAGAAACCACCCAACCATTACTCACCGAACAGGTATTGCCGCCCGAATCTCGACAACCTAACCACACCCCATCGTAAGTAATAGACGTACCACCAGCCGCAGAACAAGCCCCATCCCTTGTTTCATGAATCATGGGCGTAGTAGAACCCGGACAACCAGCCCCCCAAAGACTTTTTATAACCGTTTGAGCACTCGCAGGCGCAGCCGGGGCAGGCGGGACACTTTCCGGCTTATCACTAAGCGGAACCCTTACCGCGTTGTCTTGAGCATCTTTGATTGTCAAATACATGCCCGTAATGCCAATGGCGCCAGCCAGAGCCGCCATGGTGTAAGTCGCACCGCTAACGGAGGCAGTCATATAAGCGGCATAAATGAGCGGAGGCACAAACGCCCTAGCCGGTTGAGTAACGGAACCCCATCCGATCAAAACGGCGAGGAAGAAGGAAAACGGCCTTTTCATTTTTTGCCCCTGTGAACGTAAAAACGGGGGATTTCTCCCCCGCCCGTCAAACACCTGATTACTTCTTGGTGCTATCGCGCAGCAACGACTTGACGATTCCCGGAGTTGCCAGCAGAACAGAACCGGCGATGATGTACGGCCAAGCGACCGTCAACACGTCAAGAAGCGTGTCTTTCATATCGGTAAAGCCAGAGGTAACGGCGGTCTTGGTGGCAGTATCCAGAACGGAGGCAGCTTGAACGGAACCCGACAGAACAAGGGCAGAAACGGCAGCGCCGAGAGCGGCGAATTTTTGATTGATTTGCATTTTTAAATGCTCCAAAAGGTTAGTTATCGACATTTGCAGCCACATTGACTACATGACGCATAGCTTTGAACAAAAAACCTACGCCATATCCAAGCAGGAAGGCCGCAATTACACCCGCCAGAATCCCTGTATAACTTCCGGTCATCGCATGTTTCCCGCGACGATGCCGACGACGAACGCTAGGCCAATGCCTATTGCTGCAATTACGTCTTGAACGGCCAGAAGTTCGAATTTGTTATCTGCAAACTGGGTACAGGTAGGAAGCTGCGTTGTACCTATACGCGTTGTTGCAGCCGTGCCGGTCAATGGGCGATGCGAGATTGACCACGTAATTAGCCCGGTTGCGTTGATCGTCGGGACCACCGTGAAGGTCGTTATGCCTACCCCATCAATCCCTACGGCATCTTTTTTGAAGGCTTCCAAGGATGTAGCCGTATCGGGCCAGCAATTGCCTTTCCATGCGTAGCCCATTAGCGATACCCCCACGCTATGCGCCCGGAATCACCCTTGAACAAAGGGGAAATCTTGCGGTTTAAGGGCATTTGGCATCCAAAGATGGTTTGATCAATGGAACAGTTACGGCAAGCCAGCCAGACAGAAGCGAGCGGAACCTTAACCATCGCCGCGCCCCGATAGCCAGAAACAATCTTCCTGCGTAGAAAGCCACATATCGAAATCGGGACGCAGACCATGGGCGAGCTCAAGCGTACGGACCGTGGATTTAATGGCTTCGACTATGTTTGTTCCGCCGATCCACATCCTTTGCACTTCCGGACTTTTCAGGTCTTTGGCGTGCCAGTAACGCTTCTTTTCGGCGGCTGTTTCGTCAAAGGTTTTTTGCAGATATTTGGTCAGGTATCCGGCCAGCTTTTCGGTTTTCCATTCACGAACGCCGGAACCCCAACGCTTGGCAGGAGCCGTTACATTGACTGAGCCGGGGGTATGCTCGCCCTTCTCGTCACCATTGCCGCCTATGGCTTTGTACCAAGCAGCGCGAAGGGTTTTGATGTACTGAAAGCCCTTGACGCCACAGTGAATATGGAATGAACCGCGCTCCTGTTTTTCGAGTACGGCGACATATTGCCAATCCTCGATAGGGCGGTATTTGGTCTTTGTGCCGTCGTCATGTTTGACGGTGAAACCTGTACGAATCAGACGGAGGAAACTTTTAAAATCTTCGCGGACCTTTTCGCGTTCTTCTTCGTTACCCCGATAGGTACAGGTAAAAAGGCGGTCCGCTTGCATGACTTTGCAGAGCCAGCGAATGTTTTGTTTTGACCGCCTTACTGCACGGGCGAGATTTGCCGCTTTATCGGTCTGGCTTGGTTCTTCGCCATCGGCTTTAGGAACGGCAGGCGCAAGGAAGCGAGAGGATGTTAAACATCCGTTGATACTCGCATCCATGGCTTCTTGTTTCATTGGTCTGACCGTTTTTAAAACCGCCTCAAGGGCACCGCTTGCAAATTCGCGGATATTGAGGTAGTAGTTTTTTTGTAAATCTTCTAGTAGAATTTCGCTCATGCCACCGACTTACTTGTCCTAAGTTGTTGGATAAAAGCCCCACCAGACGCCAATCTGCGAATTCCGACCCAAACTGGACAGCCATTCCGACGGAACCTGGACACTGATTCCGAGGCGAACTGGACACTGATTCCGACGGAATCTGGACAGCCCAAAGTCATAACGTAGCACGCGGGATAACCGTGGCACCCTCGG
>JAUYEI010000054.1 GCA_030691385.1 Azonexus sp. | reverse complement strand
TGAACTTCGACCAGATTCCGGAGTTCGTCGAGCAGGCGGCGACCGTCGAGATGTAAATTTCAAATTTGGCCGGTTTTTCCGGTTGACCGTAAGAAAGGCCCTCGCCGGGAAACCGGCGGGGGTTTTTTAACTTGGTCCTCAAATTTCTCCTGCTTCGATCAGGATAGTGCGAATCAGACTGTCGGATAACCAGAGTCCTGCCGTGCGAAGCGCATCCAGCGCAGGTTTGACGCATGGGATAATGCCACGCCGCTTGGCCAGCAAAATCACGCCGCAGGTACCCAAGGTTTTGACGCCGAGAGCCCGAGCGCAACGGCGGGCGTAGTCATCATCCACAACAGCGCGCATATCGGAAACCGTGCGCGCAAGGGAAATCACGGCAGTTTCGCCAGGGCCAGCATCCCATGCCATGACTACCGGGTCGGGCAATGCTGGAGGCAATCGCTTGATCCAGTGCGTGGAATGAATCGCTTTTGCGGCAATATCCTGATGGCCGCCTTCGGCAACTTCACGCCAGACGGCATCGGGCACCCATATTTCGGAAAACAGTCCGGGCAGCAGTTCCGCCTGCCCGCTATTGAATAAGGTGATGAGCGGCGACGAATTGACCACCACTCGATCAATCCGCATCGGACAACTCCTCGCGCAAGGATTCTGCCGTCACCTGAAACGGTGAAACCTTGGCCTCGGAGAGGGCGCGAATGAACTCGGCACGGCTCAAACCGGCGATCTCGGCAGCCTTGTCCTGGCTGATACGGGCTTGGGCATACCATTGAATTGCCGCTGCCACGCGCATCTCTTGAACGAATGCTTCCGGGCCGAGGTGCAGGGCGGAAAAAACGGTTTCTGGCAAGGGTATGGAAAGATTAAGCATGCTGGGCTCCGGCAGTTAATTTTGCTTCTCGAAGGCGGTCAGACGCACAAGATAACACTCCTGGGATCACGGCGGCAGTATCAGCCTGCTCCTGACGCCACTCGAACTGATCGACCGACTGGCCGCCCTGATCCCGCCGCCGCGCCGGCATCGGCATCGCTACTATGACCAACAAAGCGATTTGGGATCAGCTTCGCATCGTTTTTCACCACCGTGATCAACATACCTTACGTCACCGGCCCTTTGAGCGCTTCAGAAAACCGCTTCAGGCCTTGCGCCGCCAGCGCGTCGACACATTCGTCAAAGGTCTTTTCCGGCTTTCTGAGATTCTCCCGCATGCGGTCGAAGGCTGTGCGCACTGCCTCGGGTGATTCGCGCATCAGGTCAGTGAGAAAATCATCCGGCGTGACGGCCGAGAGGCCTGCGGCAGACAGCTCGGCGCGGTCGAAATCCTTGATGTTCCAGGTAAGGATCGTGACGTGGTCGACCGCCGCGCGTTGGCCGGCGCGAAATGCTGCGGCTGCGACGTGGCGGTCTTTGGCGTCGGTCAGCGGAAAGCGATGCTCGTGGCGCCGATAGCCGCGAATCAGCGCGTCGTCTGCCGCCTTGTCCATCAGCCGGCGCACGCGCTCCAGGACGGGGCGTTCGATGCCCAAGTCCTGCGCGACATTGCGCATCCATTCTTCATGAATTTCGTCCGTCCAGTGAGCGCGAATGGCGCCGGTTGCGGCGAGCCACATGAACAGGTCGCGTTGCGCGGCCGGGTAAAGCACGCAGGCATCCAGAACGACGACCGGCGGCCGCAACGCCGGCATTGTCAGTAGCCCATCCGGTGGGTTTGGGAGAGCGCGGCCAGTTCGCTGAGGGCATCCGTTCTTTCGGCATCGCGGCGGCGCTTGTAGGCGACAATGGCCGAGTGCGCAACGCGCCGGTGCCGACCCGCTTTCGGAAGTTGCGGGATGACGCCGCTGTCAAGTAACTGGACGAGATACGGGCGCGAAACATTCAACAGGTCAGCTGCTTGCTGTGTCGTCAGCGTTTCGTCTTCTTCGACGACGCGCACGGTTTTCCCGGCGAGAAGGAGCGTCGCCGTTTGCTCGATCACCTGGGTGAGCGAGTTTTCCATTTCGCTTAAGGGCGGCGAAAGATTCTGGCCGCTCGTCGCGGCGCGTCGTATCGCCGAAATCACGGAGCGGGCTGATTTCTCGCACGCGCCATGGAAAGCTGCGTCCGAACTTAAAGGCTTGGTTCGCATCGCGGCACTTGTCGTTGTGGGCATGGGCTTCTCCTCGAAAATGGCCTGTCTAGCAGTTTCGATTGTATTGCATTAATCGAAACGGCGAAACTCTACCGCCGCCTATCCGAAGCTGGTCGACGTCAAGATGCACCGCGAACTGCCGTCCTTCATCTCGACCCGTGGCGGCGTTGCGCTGCGTCCGGGCGATGGCGTCATCCACTCCTGGCTGAATCGCCTGCTACTGCCGGATACCGTCGGCACCGGCGGTGACTCGCACACCCGCTTCCCGATCGGCATCTCCTTCCCGGCCGGTTCCGGCCTGGTCGCCTTCGCCGCCGCCACCGGCGTCATGCCGCTCGACATGCCGGAATCGGTGCTGGTCCGCTTCAAGGGCGAAATGCAACCGGGCATCACGCTGCGCGACCTGGTCAACGCCATTCCGCTGTACGCCATCAAGGCCGGCCTGCTGACCGTCGAGAAGAAGGGCAAGAAGAACGTCTTCTCCGGCCGCATCCTGGAAATCGAAGGCCTGCCGAATCTGAAGGTTGAGCAAGCCTTCGAGCTCTCCGACGCCGCCGCCGAGCGTTCCGCTGCCGCCTGTGCCGTCGCCCTGAACAAGGAACCGATGGTCGAGTACATGCGTTCGAACATCACCCTGATGAAGTGGATGATCGCCGAAGGCTACCAGGATGCCCGCACCCTGAAGCGCCGCATCAATGCCATGGAGGACTGGATCGCCAACGGCACGCTGCTCAAGGCTGATGCCAACGCCCAGTACGCCGCCGTCATCGAAATCGACCTGGCCGAAGTCACCGAGCCGATCCTCGCCTGCCCGAACGATCCGGACGACGTCAAAATCCTGTCCGAAGTCGCCGGCGCCAAGATCGACGAAGTCTTCATCGGTTCCTGCATGACCAACATCGGCCATTTCCGTGCCGCTGCCAAGGTTCTCGAAGGCCGTTCCGACATCCCGACGCGTTTGTGGGTTGCCCCGCCGACCAAGATGGATGCGCTGATCCTGACCGAAGAAGGCTACTACGCCACCCTCGGCAAGTCCGGTGCCCGCATGGAAATGCCGGGCTGCTCGCTGTGCATGGGCAACCAGGCACAAATCCGCAAGGGCTCGACGGCGATCTCCACCTCCACCCGCAACTTCCCGAACCGCCTCGGTATCGATACCCAGGTTTACCTGAGTTCCGCCGAACTGGCCGCCATGTGCGCGCTGGCTGGTCGTATCGTGACGGTGCCGGAATACATGGAGCAGATCAAGCTGGTCAATGCCAAGTCCGCTGAAGTGTACCGTTACATGAACTTCGACCAGATTCCGGAGTTCGTCGAGCAGGCGGCGACCGTCGAGATGTAAATTTCAAATTTGGCCGGTTTTTCCGGTTGACCGTAAGAAAGGCCCTCGCCGGGAAACCGGCGGGGGTTTTTTAACGAGCGGAGTTGGGTAGATGCGCTCCCGCGATCAGACTCAACCGGCTTCTGGCAGATAAGGGATCAGCCTGCGAGCAAAGGCTTCCTCCTGAACTTCGCGGGGCAAGTCGCGTACATCCATGTACAAACCATTGACCTGCACGATCCACACCAGCGAGCTGTTTTCCAGGCGGGAAGGCAGCATCCATTTGAAGTTGCTCATCGACATGCCGAGCATTTCCCGGATTTCCTTGGATTTGTTCTGGCTGGTGCTGGCGGCCGTGCCGAAGAATTCGTAAATCTGCGGCGCTTTGCAATGGGGACTCTGGCTGGTGTCGAAGAGAAAATTCGCGGTGCCGACGGCATGGATGATGGCGGCCGCCCAGATGTTCTCCTTGCCGCGTAAAAGCGGGGAGGGGCGTTTGCGGCAAAGCGCGGCGGTCGCTTCGACGATCAGCTTGCGATAGTGCTCATCCAGGTGGCGGGTGCAGAAAGAGTCGGCAAGTCCGACGATGGCCGCAAATTTCTCCTGCATGGCCTTGGGGACTTTGGGGGTTTCGCTCATGACATTTCCTCGGTAATCACAAACTCGGCAGACAGTGTCCGGATGATTTCCAGCCGATCCCGGATCAGCGTCAGCCACATCGAATGCTCCACCCCGTCGTCGTAGTGGGTGAAGGCGCTGCCGGGGTTGTAGGGGGGGTCGATGAACACGCATTTGACCTTGCCGGCGTATTTGCCTTCCAGCGCTTTCAGCGCCAGCAGGTTGTCGCCCTGGATCGGCAGGTTGTCGGCGAAGGCGGCCGGCGCTGCGTCGGCCGCTTGTTCGACCAGATCGGGGGCGGTGCGCGGCGCGGCGTGGTGCGACAGCGCCTTGTCTTCGAGCAGGATGCGCGGTTCGAGCCGCGGGCGCTTGTGCTTGCCGGGCCAGGTGAGTTCGAGTTTGGTCTTGGTGGGGGGCGTCATGGTGTCGGTTGATGTTCAGGCGATGCGATTTTCGTCCGCCGCCATTTTCAACGCCTGGAGTTGTTCGAGCAGTGGAGGAATTTCGTTCTGGATGATGTCCCAGACGACTTCATTCTTGATGCCCAGGTAGCCGTGAATCAGCCGGTTGCGCGTGCCGACAAGCTGCCGCCAGGCGATGTCATCGGCAAAGTCCCGCACATGGTCGGGAACGTGGGTTGCGGCTTCGCCCAACAGGATGAGGTTGTGCAGCGTGGCATCGTAATTGAGGCCACTGGCGACGAATCGCGCTTCATCCATGCCGTCGGTGTAGGCGAGGACTTTTTCGGCGAAGCCGATCATGTCGGCGATATAGAACCGCCATTCTCTCGGCGCAGGCTCAGACACGGATCAGGTCCTTTTCGATATAGGGCTGCAATTCGGGGCGGATGACGCCTTCCTGCACCAGGTCGACCGGGCAGCCCAGCAGGTCTTCGAGATAGAACTGCACCCCGAAATAACGTTTGGCGGTGGAACGTCCATCGAAACTCACCATCACGTCGATGTCGCTGCCGTCCTGTGCTTCATCGCGAGCGGTGGAGCCGAACAGGGCGAGGTCGGCAATGCCGAAACGTCGAGCCAACTCGGCTTTATGCTCGGCCAGCAATTGCAGGGCTTCCTGTTTTCGCATCTTGTTTCTCCGGTGTATCGCTGCGGTCATTCTGCCGCGAATTGAGCGACCAGGCCGTTTTTCTCACGGCTGGCGGCGTAGATGGTGAGCTTGAGTTCGGTGTGGTCGATCTGCTCGTAGAGCGGGCGGCGCAGTGACAGGCGCTGGCTGGCGGCGAGGATGGTGGGGACGCCTTCGCCGCGCCGTTCGATGAGGTTTTGCCGCTTGCTGACCGGGTCGGCCGGGTAGTAGCGGGAGAGCAGGTTCACCAGGGTTTCGTTGCGGGTGATGCTGTTGGCTTCCATGCTGTCGATGCTCAGGCTGTTGGGCAGGCCGCCGGGGGTGGAGAGTTCCAGCCGGTCGGCGAACAGGTGCAGGCGGATGCGGGCGCCGTGCATCGAATAGTCGCGGTGGGCGACGGCATTGACGATGGCTTTGGAATCCGGATCGGCATTGCTGCCATTGAGAATGGCAATTTTGCCGGCGTGGCCGTTGTCTTCAAGGAGTTGCTTGAGTTGCGATTGGGTGCGGACCGATTCGGTGAAAATGACGGCCTTGCGCTTGCCGCCCAGCCGTTCGGCAAAATCGAAGGCTTTGCCGATAACGCGCAGCAAGGCGTCGGCCTTGGCGTCACGGCTGATGTGTTCGGCCAGGCTGCGGAAGTTCTTCAGTTGATTGACTTCGGCGGCCAGGGCGGCGGGATCGACGATGTCGTCCTCATCGGTCAGATCGGCGATGGCGTCGTAATCGTTGAGCGCGTCGGCGAGCGGCAGCTTCTTTTCCAGCCGTTCGATCATCGTGGTCAGCGTGCCCTGGATGGCGAAGGAGGACGAGGCCAGAATCTTGCGGATGACCAGGGTGACCAGATGCCGGGCGCCGGGTTTGATCGACAGGATGTTGTCGTCCTGGAGGTATTCGGAAACCTGGCGATAGAGTTCGAGTTCGTCCGGCGACGGGCGAAAGTCCTCGGTCATCGAGTAGCGACGGGTGAATTTGATGCCGCCGGTTTCCTGGACCTGCCGCCGCAGGGTGCGTTTGCAGATGGTTTTTAATCGGTCGCGCAGTTGCTCGAATTCGGCACTTTCCAGTTTCGGTCGGCAGTAGCGCGCCTTGAAGGCATCGAGGTTGCCGAAAAAGTGCGGGTCGATGATGGCGATCAGGCCGTAGAGTTCCTGCAGGTTGTTTTGCAGCGGCGTGGCGGAGAGTAGAAGCTTTGGCCGGCCTTTGAGCGCGGCGTCGAGCCGGCTGGCAATCTTGGCGCTTTCGCCTTTGTAGAAATTGCGCAGCTTGTGCGCTTCGTCGAAAACGACGAGATCCCAGGGTATGGTGGCCAGTTCGGCCTGCTTGCGCGAAGCGAATTCGTCGGAGCAGATGACGACGGCGGCTTCGCCGAAAGCGCTTTCCGTCAGGAAGGGGTTGGCTGCGCCAGCCGCCTGCGCCTCCTTGAAGTTGCGGGCTTCGAGAATCCGGGAGGGCAGGGAGAATTTTTCGACCAGTTCCTGGCTCCATTGCTTACGCAAGGTGGCGGGTACAACCAGCAGCAAGCGGCGTTTGTGCTCGGCCCATTTCTGCGCCAGAACCAGACTGGCTTCGATGGTTTTGCCGAGCCCCACTTCGTCGGCGAGGATGACGCCGTTGGAAAGCGGCGAGGCCAGGGCAAACATGGCTGCATCCACCTGATGCGGATTCATATCCACTTTGGCGCTGGCGATGGTCTGGGTGAGGGCTTCCTCGGCGATCCCCTCAAGCAACAGCGCGTGGGCGATGTAGCCGCTTTGGTAGCGGGTGTACATCAGCCTTGATCCTTTTCCGGGGTGGCGAGGGGATGAAAGTCCCCGCGTTTTTCCGTGCGTTCGAGAAACTCGTTGACTGCCTGGCGAACGATCCAGGCCAAGGACAGACCATGCTGGTCGGCCATTTCCTGCAGGCGCTGGAGCTGTTCCGGGGGAAATGAGATGGTGGTACGAATGGCCTTCATTTTGCATCTCGATGAATCAGAGTGCATCATTTTAGTGGGGATATCCAGAAATGGGTTGGGTCGTTGCCGTTTTCATGGCAGTTCGAAATTACGACCGAGTTCTGGCGAGGACGTTGGAGAATTGGGAGCAGAGCAGGGCCAAGCCGAATGCCCAGGTGTCGCTACTGATTCGCCTGGTCGAAAAGTTTCCGGATACGATTGATCGGCTAGCGGTGGTTTGAAGTGAAAATACTACCTAGCAGCATGCTATTGAGTAGCTTGTATGGCTTTGTTTTTCGAAAACCATTGCTGCACAATTAATTCAAGACGAAGACTGTACTACCAGTGATTTGCCGAGCAGTATTGCGGCATTCGGCATGAAATATTGCTGAATTTCTGCATTGCAACAGGAACGGGCGCCCTAAAGCGCCCGTTTTTGTTGCTATAATGTTGCGCTGCACACAAACCCGTCCTGAAGGATCAAAGCATGTCGGAACCGGTACGCCTGATCAAGAAATACCCCAATCGTCGTCTTTACGATACCAAGACGAGTGCGTACATCACGCTGGGCGATGTGAAGGAACTGGTCCTCAAGTTCGAAGTCTTCAAGGTACTCGACGCCAAAAGCGATGAAGACCTGACGCGCAGCATCCTGCTTCAGATCATTCTTGAAGAAGAATCGGGCGGCATGCCGCTGTTCTCGAGCGAACTGCTTTCCGGTTTCATCCGCTTCTACGGCAGTACGATGCAGGGCATGCTCGGCAAGTATCTTGAAAACAACATGAAGACCTTCATCGATTTTCAGGGCAAGTTGCAGGAACAGTCGAAGACCATGTACGGCCCGAATGGCGGCGACAATACCCACATGCAGACGGATTTCTGGAACCAGTTCCTGAACTTCCAGCAGCCGGCCATGCAGAACATGATGACTGCCTATATGGATCAGTCAAAAAAAATGTTCCAGTCCATGCAGGACCAGATGCAGAACCAGACGCGGACGATGTTCACGGGTTTTCAGTACAACCCGGGCGACAAGCCCGAGTAACAGGCCTTACGGGCAGATGATCTGTCCGCTGCCGAAGACATTTCAGTTTTGGTCGTTTTTTCCGGTTCACCGTAGCAAGCGCAGTTGACCGAGCAAACCACGGTTGCAGCACGACCTGCGTCCCCAGTTCGACCACGACGATGGGCATATTCTTGCCATCCCTGCGCAAAAAATGTCGTAAGGAATTGGCCTGAGGATTGCCAGGCGACCTCCACCTGAGAGTACTTAAGGCTTGAACCTTGAAACCGCAGTTGACCGCTCATCCATGTCTGGTCTGCCGCGTGAATACGGGCTCCCCTGCTTTCGATGCCATTCACCCGTTGGCTGACAGCGCGACGTGGCCGCTGGCACGTCTGGTCGGGCGTCCGGCTTTGTCGCTTCGCCTTGCAGGCATGAGCCTGCTGCGTCGTCGCTTGGCGCCGGCCATCCCGCCCAGGCGCACCATCAGCCGCGTCCAGCTAAGGTTTCAAGGTTGAAGACCTGAAAGTCGAGCCCGGGGCTGGACGGTAATTGCAACTGACTGCCGACAATGGCCGGCGTGGTGCCGGTATCGTCGGCAAACCAGTCGGCCGTGGTCAGACCATGTGCGGCGTCCGGCGCCACGGCGGCGGCGAGATGGGCGCAGGCGAGCAGGCCGCAGGCGCTTTCCAGGCTGGATGTAACGATCACTTCGATACCCGAGGCGCGGGCACGCAAGGCGAGTTCGACGCTGGCCAACAGGCCGCCGTGGCGGGCCGGTTTGATAACGATGCGGCCGACCGGCGGGTGACGGAAAAAATGGGCGTCGAGCAGGTGGATCGATTCGTCGATAGCCAGCGGGAACGCTGCAGTCGACTGCAATTTTTGCAGTAATACTGGCGTCGGCTCGGCCAGCGGCTCTTCGAGCCCTTCGATGGGCAGGCCGGCACAGGCGGCGATGAAAGTTTGCGCGTCGGCGAAATTCCAGGCGCGGTTGGCGTCGAGGCGCAGGCGCAGTCCGGTCGGCAAGGCTCCCGCGAGTTGGTGCAGGGTGGTGATTTCATCGCTGACCGGGGCGATGCCGACTTTGAGCTTGAGAACGCTGAAACCAGCGTCGGCTGCCTCAGCCAGTGCCTCGGCAGAACATTTCAAAATTGGCCCAAAAATCCGGTTGACCGTGAGAGTGGTCACTGGCGGCTCGCCGCTGAGCCAGGCGTTGAGCGGCAGTCCGGCTTTTTGGGCAACCAGGTCGAGATAGGCGCATTCCTCGGCGAAGGCCGTGGCCGATGCCTCGCTGATGCCGAATTCGGGCAGTGGCGCGCAGTCGCCCCAGCCGGTCTGATCGTCGGCCGATTGCAGGCGGAGCAGGCGGCCTTGGCGCTGCTCGAACTCGCCGCGACAGGTTTGCCACGGGCGTTTGAGCGGCAGGGCGTAGGGCAGCCAGTCGGCAGCGACGAGCTTCACGGCCGTTTGCGGTACTTGCTGAAGTTGGGCGGGCGGCGTTCGAGCCAGGCGTTGCGGCCTTCCTGGCCTTCCTCGCTCATGTAGAAGAGGCCGGTGGCGTTGCCGGCCAGTTCCTGGATGCCGGCCAGCCCGTCGGTGTCGGCGTTGAAGCCGGCCTTGATCATGCGCAGCGCCATGGGCGACAACTTGAGCATGTCGCGGCACCAGTTCACGGTTTCCTCTTCGAGTTTTTCAACGGGGACGACGGCGTTGATCAGGCCCCAGGCTAGCGCTGTCGCCGCATCGTACTGGCGGCAGAGCAGCCAGATTTCCTTGGCCCGCTTGAGGCCGATGGTCCGCGCCATGAGCCCGGCGCCGAGACCGGCATCGAAGCTGCCGACACGCGGCCCGGTCTGGCCGAAGCGGGCGTTGTCGGCGGCAAGGGTCAGGTCGCAGACGAGGTGCAGGACGTGGCCGCCGCCAATGGCAAAGCCGGCGACCATGGCGACGACCGGCTTGGGCAGCCGGCGAATCTGCATCTGCAAATCGAGGACGTTGAGGTGCGGCGTACCGCCTTCGTCGATGTAACCCTCGGCACCGCGCACCTTCTGGTCGCCGCCCGAGCAGAAAGCCTCGTGGCCGGCACCGGTCAGGATGATGGCGCCGATAGCATTGTCACGATGGGCGCGGTGGAAGGCATCGATCAATTCATTGACCGTTTCCGGGCGGAAGGCGTTGCGCCGTTCCGGGCGGTTGATGGTGATTCTGGCGATGCCTTCGGCGGTGTCGTAAAGGATGTCGGTGTAGGCGTGGGCGCTTTGCCAGCTAATGCTGTGGGTCATGATTTGCGAATGGTTGGGCAGGAAGGCAGAGTATAGCCGGGCCTTGGCGGGCCGGGATCTTGACCCATGTTTAACGACCGCCAAAAAACATCCTTAATAATCATTGCATTGGCGTGTGCTGGTATTTTGAATAGACTGTTTGCTCGTTATTTCGTCGTCAGCCGATAGTTTTTTGGTTCCCCCTGGCGCCGGGTTGATGGCAAGCGCCTGATAGAGTTTCATCAACGCCGGTTCGGCGAGCGTGCTCTTGCGGACATGGATCGTCCGCCCGTCCTTGCGGCGCAGGCTGGCGGTGAGGCGGCGCTGAACCGCCAGAGTCTGTCGCAGACTGGCCCAGGAATCCTTGATCCCGGCCGTCTTCAATTGCATCCGGACGAGCCCATCCGAGCGATCTTCCTTCGCGTGAAACACGGGGCGCAAGCAATACACGCCGGGATGGGTGACCATCGTCCCCGCCACCGGTGATTTCGCCCAGGTCAGCGCCGTGACCGTCTTGCCCGCGGCATCGGTCTCGAGATTCACCGTGTAATGCTGGCTACTGCCCCGGCTCTCCACCTTCAAGCGGCCGATTCGCTCCAGCAACGGGGCGTGACGCTTTTCCGCCCGGGGATTTTGCAAGCCATCGGCAATTTTTTGCAAACCGGCCTCGAAGCCTTGGGCAAAGCGCGCCACCATCGCCGTCTCTTGACAGCTTGCCGGCGAAGGTCCTGGAGCGGCGCACGAAGCCGCTGCCGTCGAGCACCAGACCCCGGGTCAGCAGCGGACAGTCGGTGCGCTTCTCCTTGGAGCGGCCGCGTCGGGCCTTGGGGTTGGCAGCGGCCTCGCCTTCGAAGTAGGTATTGCTCAGGTCATACAGGGTGACCGTTTCCTCCAGGCCGAAGAGGGTTTGAATGGTACTGAACAGATGCTCTTCAATCGCGGCGGGATGGCGCATCAGCACATCCGAGGCGCGGCACAGGCGCATGTGCGACAGGGCCGTGAAATCGACATCGAGCAAATCACCCAGGGCACTCTGCGTTTGCAGCCA